>JAKMGR010000257.1 GCA_022424805.1 Verrucomicrobiales bacterium | reverse complement strand
CTCATGCTCAGCGGAAAACGCATCATGGGACACGTCATCGCTGTGAAGCCAGGACACGGTCCGAACACGCAGATGGCGGAAAAGCTTTCCAAAACCTTCGCTGCCACCATGTCGATGGTTCCTTCGGTCAACATTCCGACCGGAGAGGGCGTGATGGACAACGTCGAGGTCCAGAAAGTTCTTCCACACCGCTACCCGTTTCTCATGGTCGATCGCATTGTCGGGTTCGAGGGCGAATTCAAGTGCACCGGCGTGAAGCAGGTCACAATCAACGAGCCATTTTTTCAGGGGCACTTCCCCGGACATCCAGTCATGCCTGGCGTTCTCCAGGTCGAAGCGATGGCCCAGGTTTCCAGCATCACCCTCCTCCGCCAACCGGAGAATCAGGGCAAAATCGGCTACTTCATGAGTGCCGATAAAGTAAAATTCCGCAAGCCGGTCATGCCTGGCGACACGCTTTTTATCGAGACAGAGATACTCAAAGTTCGCCGCAATATTGGCTACGCCAAATGCCGTTGCGTTGTAAATGGAGAGACGACCTCCGAAGCCGAACTCAAGTTCGCGCTGATGGTCTGATCGACGATCTCTCTAAGACTCCGCGCGCCGGATTCGTTCCATCCTTGGAAACCGCTCATGGCCACCAACATCCATCCCACCGCCGTCGTTGATCCGGGTGCCGAACTCGGAGAAGACGTCGAGATCGGCCCATACTGCGTCATTTATTCCGGAGTGAAAATCGGCGACGGATCGCGCCTGCAAAACCACGTCACGATCGATGGGCCGACGACGATCGGGAAAGAAAACACTTTCTTTGCCTACGCTTCCATCGGCCAGCGTTCTCAGGATTTGAAATACGAGGGCGAACCGACCTACCTCGAAGTCGGTGACGGAAATACCTTTCGCGAATTCTGCACTGTGAATCGTGGAACGGCACCAAAGTCCAAAACGATTATTGGCAGCCACGGAAACTTTCTCGCCTACAGCCACATCGCCCATGATTGCATCGTCGGAGATCACGTCATTTTCTCGAACAACGGAACCCTCGCCGGACATGTCACGGTGGGAGACTATGCGATCATGGGAGGGCTCACTGCCGTTCACCAGTTCTGCCGCATCGGGGCTCACGCTATCACCGGGGGTTGTTCGAAGATCGTCCAGGATGTCCCTCCCTATATGATCGCCGATGGCAATCCGGGAAAAGTTCGAGCAATCAATTCCGTAGGCTTAAGCCGTCGGGGTTTTTCCGAAGAAAGCGTCGCAGCAATCAAGAGGGCCCAACGAGTCCTCTATCGCGAAAAGCGCAACTACCGCGAGGCAGTGGAAGTGCTACGAGAAGAAGAAGACCGTCTGCCGGAAGTTGATTTGCTGATCGATTTCGTGGCCGCTTCCGAGCGCGGGATTTCCTGACAAATTGACCGCAAGAATCGAGTGGGCGCGCTCATCCAGCGCGAGTAGAATCTCTGCATGGACGATTACTCGCGCATCGCAAAAGTGATTCGATATCTTGACGCGCATCACGGAGAGCAACCTTCACTCTCCGAACTCGCCGCTGTCGTGAAGCTGAGCGAATCGCACTTTCATCGTCTTTTTCGCAGTTGGGCCGGAGTGACTCCCAAAGATTTCCTGCAATGCCTCACTACCGAATACACCCAGAAACAGCTCCGAAATTCAGAAACCTTTTTTGATGCCGCTCTCGACAGCGGTTTGTCCGGGCCTGGCCGAGTTCACGATCTGACGACTACCCTCGTTGCCGCCACACCCGGTGAAATACGCAGTGGCGGAGCCGAACTCACCATTCAGCATGGCGTTGGAGAAACACCTTTCGGATGGGCGACGGTCGCCTGGACGGATCGTGGAATCTGCCATCTCGCTTTTCACGAGGATAATCCCGGAACCGAGACTCCGGAACGCCTTCTGTCAGACTGGCCCCATGCAAAATTCCATCGCGCCGCAGCTGAAGCCCATTCCTGGCTGGATCGCATTTTTTCCGAAAACAGATCTTCCGCTGGACTCACCGCTTTCGTCCGGGGAACGCCGTTTCAAGTCCTCGTCTGGCGGACGCTGCTTCAGATCCCCGAGGGCAGTCTCACTTCCTATTCCAGGCTTGCAGACGCAGTTGGCCGCTCGGGCGCATCAAGGGCCATCGGAACTGCCTGTGGCAAAAACCCCATCGGATACCTGATCCCCTGCCATCGGGTGATTCGCGAAACAGGCGCCGTCACGGGCTACCGCTGGGGAACCGAGAGAAAACGAATCCTCCTCGGACGAGAGGCATTGACGCATTCTTGAAATTGGGCACCTAAATGCAGACCTTCATCGATAGTAACACGTTCGTATCGAACTGAGTGGGGTCTTCGTATGGTTGTGATTTAGGCAACTCCAATTTGGATACGAAACTAGAAAAAGTAGACGCAACACTTTTCCATACACAACCGCCATCGACCCATTCGTCGGCAACGACTCGTGGATCAGTTGAGGATGTTCTAAAATCTAGAGCAAAACCAACACCGTCTTCTGGATTTTCGTTCACGGCAATAAACAATGATCGATCGACATCGAGCCATGGCAGACTTCGCAAGTCCTCAAACTGAAATCCCAGCTACTCGTGAAAAACGGAACTCTCTAATTCCTCGTCGCCCATTAGAGATCGGCTTTCGAAAATCACGATTTCGTAGCCAGTAAGAAATACCAATGGATCAGTCACGAACGGCGCATTCCGGCGAATTTTTGATGTACTACGGTTCACCCACTGCTCGACGGAAATTAGCTCACTTAAGAGACAAGGCAGTGCTTTTGATTCATTGCTCATAAAGCTGAACTCGTCGCCTTTTCTATATTCATCAGAGTCTAGATGCTAACCTTTCGGGGGGGGCTGCCACAAACTGAACGAGGGCTTCCTGCACGCGAGCGACCTGCTGGGGAGACATTTTCAAATAGCGGTCCCGAGCACGTTCTTTCGAGACGGTTTCCTGTGTTTTGCCCGGCCACTCCACTCCCTGCTGTGGCGAGAAATGGGTGTAGCCATCGTCAAGGAACACTGACTCGCCCTCGCTCAGATAGATCGAAATATTTGCGATCCGGGAAAACAGAGTAAAGCACACTGGTCAGATCCCAGGTGGGGCGATCATGATTGGGACCGCTGTGCAGCAGGTAGGACTCTCTAACAATGTGATGCTTCAGGTAGCCGAAGTCATTCGCGATCGATTCGCGGGGGTATGGAGCAGCGATCCCGATAGAAAAACCGCTCCAGATTGCAGGAGTTTTATCCGGCCATTTCGAAGCAAGCGACTGCATCGAAGAGATGTAATTTCGAACATTTGCCTCCAGATAGCGATTGTTACCTCGAATTGTTTCGAACGCCCCCGCCATCACTGACAAGTGATCGACCTTGGCTTCGATCAGTTCCGTTGCCCCGTCCGCTTCCAGCGAGCCAGGTTGGTTGCCAGGCCCACCTGAATGATTGCGACGGATTTGTCGTCTACGTTTTCCAGCAGTCGCATGATCAGCGGGACCGCTTTCTCTGCTTCTTGAGAAATCCCAACATCATGAGGATAGCGGAACGCGTCTCCGTCTCTTTCCTTCACCAGGGCCAGATACTTGCTGTCACGCGGAGGCAGGTTTTCGCCGACGCCAATCGGAATATCGGGGCGTCCATAGAATGTGTTCACTGCATCGACAAAGGGAGCCACAAGATCGTTCGCTTTGGAGATTGTGACTCCAAGGATTTCGCATTTCCCCCGATCCGCGAGAGTGTGAAGCATCGCAAGCGCGAGCACATCATCAACGTCCCCCGTGATGTCTGTATCGAAAATGATAGGAACGGGCTTTGCCCCTGGCTCATCCGAATGAATCGCCGAGAATGGGGAAAGAAGAAATATTGCGAGCAGGAAAAAGGAAGGTTTCATAGCAGAGCGGTTCAACGTAACTTTCCATCCCGATCATGTCATTCGATCTTCGCCACTCTCTCATCGACGGGCTTCGCCTGTCTTCCCTCGCCGACGGCGTTTCCTACCTGGTTCTGCTTGGCATCGCAATGCCGCTGAAATACATGGCCGACATGCCAATGGCTGTGCAAATCGTCGGATCCCTTCACGGAGCGTTATTCGTCGCGCTGTGCCTGTTC
>JAKMGR010000223.1 GCA_022424805.1 Verrucomicrobiales bacterium | reverse complement strand
CCCTCGCCTACGCCAATCTTGGTGTCGCGGAACACCAGCTCGGAAACCTTCTCGCCGCAGCCGGAAATCTGAGAAAGTCGCTTGATATCAATCCCGGCATTGCCCAGAACTGGCAGACACTGGGTGTGATCCACTTCGAGCGAGGAGAATTAGAAATGGCGATCTCAACCCTGACACGAGCCATTCACGAGGACCCTTCGAATGCCCGGTCACGACTTTACCTCGCGACCGTGATTCGGGAATACGGATGGCTCGATGCCTCGATCACCGAACTCGAGCGCGCCCTCGAAACTGATCCCAAACTCGCCGAGGCTCACTACAATCTGGCCGTTACCTACCTCGACGAAAACCCGCCTCGTCTCGAACTCGCGAAACGCCACTACTTTTCCGCAATCAACCTCGGAGCCGAAGGTTCGACCGAGTTGGAAGAGATTTTCAAGAAAGCCGCCAACTCGGACGAGTAAGGTGATTTTTCGCAAAAATCGCGTAGACTTGCCGCTCTCGAAACACACGCCATGAGAAAGCTTTCGTCGTTCATTTCTCCCCGATTTCTCGGTATCGCTATCGCGACCGGACTCGGTGCCATGCTGATTGGAACCACTGGCTGCTCGACAAAAGAACCCCAGGCGCCCAGTGACGGAGTTACAAGCCCTGTACCGACCCGTCCCGAACCGGGGCCTCGCTACCCCGGCCTCGTTCAAGGTTCCAGGCACAACAACCATGCTGCAACTGCCCCTGCGGAAGATGCGCCAAAAATCACTGCCAAAGCCGCGATTCTCATCGATTCGCACGGCAGAGTTCTCTACGAGAAAAACGCCGATGCCCGCCTTCCCTGCGCCAGCACGCAGAAGTTGCTCCTTGGAATCATGATCGCCGAGCGCGGCGGGCTGAGTCAGCCCATGACGATTCAGGAGCCCGACACCTGGGCTGAGCCTACGAAGATGGGAATCAAACCCGGTCAGGCCTACATCAAGGCGGATCTCCTCCGGGCCGTGCTCGTGCGAAGCAGCAATGACATCGCCCGTGCCCTCGCCCGCGATCATTCGGGAAGCGTTCCCGCCTTCGCTGCCAACATGAATGTGCGAGCTCGACAGCTCGGAATGTACAACTCCCACTTTACCAATGCGAGCGGTCTGCCGACACCTCCCGGGCAATACTCCACCGCACGTGATCTCTCCAAGCTCGCGCTTGCCTCCGCTCGCAACGGATTCGTCCGCGATGCGATCCGCACCAAGGGCCTTTACTTCCGCTTCCCTGACGGAACAACGAAACCAATCACAAACACGAATCAGGTTCTCCGTTCTTTCCCCTACTGCACTGGCATGAAAACGGGCTACACCAACGCGGCGGGACGCTGCCTCGTATCCTCTGCCAGCTACGGCGGAAAAAATGTCTACGCCGTCATCCTTGGCAGCAAGACTCCCAACGTCTGGTCCGAGTCCGAAGCCTTGCTACGGTATGGGCTTGGGATGTGAGTGTGTAAATAGCGGCGCTCAACAGTGTCAGGTCACATCGCGATTGCCTTGTTCCAGTTCTCTGGATTAGAATCGTCACGTGGTCGCTCGCATCGTTACTTTCTTTCTCTTTTCCCTGCTAGCCGCAGATGTCGCATCGCAAGACATCCCGCGTCCAACAGCGGACCCGCCCTCTCTGACGCGCCGCCTGCACCTGCACCTCAAGGACCGACTGCCTCGCGAAGATAAATTCGCTCAGATTCTCACCGAAACGGATCTCGATGCACTAAAGGATCGACTGCTGGCAACTCCGGAATTCTTATCCGTTCGCGAGGGCCTGTGGGCGGAATGGCTCGGACTGGAGAATCCAGAATTACAGGAAAATTTTCGCTTCGCGATTCAGGGAACCGCTCAGGTCGATCATCGCAGAAAGAATCCCTCACCCTCTCGGCGTAGTTCCGCAGCTGGGGAATCATCACACAACCCGAGACGATTTATGAAGGAACCGAACCGGGGGGGATGAAATCAAAGCCTGCAACCTCGCTCGGTATCTGGTTGAGCATAGCAAAGCAGCCTACGTGAAAGTGAATTTCCCTGGATGAGATCCGAAACCCGAAGATGATTACAGCGAGTTAAGGAAGGCCAAAGTCAGCGAACTCGACAAGGCACTTTCCACTCTGATTATCGATCTCAAAAAGCAAAAGATACTCGATCGAACGCTTGTCGTTCTGAGTTCGGACTATGGACGATATCCATTTTTTCGAAACGGAGTCCCTGCTCCTGACTCCGTTTCGAAAAAATGGATATCGTCCAT
>JAKMGR010000209.1 GCA_022424805.1 Verrucomicrobiales bacterium | reverse complement strand
ATGTCCTGCCCAAGCTCGCATCGGTCATGGCCGAGAATCCTGCCCTGAAGGTCATGGTGAACTGCGGATACCAAGATTTAGCGACGCCATACTCGGGTATCAAACACAGTCTCGCGCATCTCGATGTTGACCCCAAGCTTTTCGAAAACATCGAATATACCTTCTACCAAGGCGGCCACATGATGTACACGATCGAGAAATCGAACGCCGAATGGAATCGGGACGTCGCGCTATTTATCGAAAATAATTCGGGTTTGCAGTGATTTTTTCGATGTTTCTTTGCATAGACCGATGAGGGGGTGCGTCGATCTCACATGACCGTCGCTTGTTTTGCCGTTTTTCCGAACCGGGAAAACTGCAGCGACGCATAAAATTTCAAAGGCACACCATGGTAATGCGGGGATGGGGGAGGAAAGGGCGGTTGGATTATTCCACCCGCCCTTTTCATTTTTTAGGAAGACCAAACAGGGTAGGCTCACAGACCCAGCAGGGTCAGGTGACGGACTCAACTCTCTTTGGCTGAAGCTGTGGAGGCCAGTAAGATGTGGACTATCCCAAGTTCTCCTGAACTCGGCGGCAGACTTCCTCGACATTCTCCCGGCTGTTGAAAGCCGAGATACGGAAGTAGCCCTCGCCGGCGGCACCGAAACCGGCACCAGGAGTGATGACTACCTGGGCCTGTTCGAGCATGCGATCAAACATGTCCCAGGAACTGACGCCATCAGGGCAGCCGACCCAGACATAGGGAGCATTGATGCCACCGTAGACGTCGAGTCCGATTTCGGAGCAGGCGTCGCGAAGAAGTTTTGCATTGCCCATGTATCCCTCGATGAGAGCGGAGACTTGCGCTTTCCCTTCCTCAGAAAAGACGGCTGCGGCTCCGCGCTGAACCGGATAACTTGCGCCATTGAACTTGGTGCTGTGGCGGCGGGACCAGAGTGGGTGAAGGGCTTGCTCGGTGCCGTCCTCGGTGTAGCCGACGAGCTCTTTTGGAATTACGGTGTAGGCGCAGCGGGTGCCGGTGAAGCCTCCGTTTTTCGAAAAGCTGCGAAACTCGATTGCGCACTCTTTCGCTCCGTCGATTTCGTAGATGGAACGCGGAACGTCGTCTTCCTTGATAAATGCCTCGTAGGCAGCATCGTAGAAAATGATCGCCTTGTTTTCTTTGGCGTAGGCTACCCATGCAGTGAGCTGTTTACGAGTTGCTGTCGCCCCGGTTGGGTTGTTCGGGTAGCAGAGATAAATGAGATCCACCTTTTCTTCGGGAATGGCTGGAACAAATCCGTTTTCGGCTGTGCAGGGAAGGTAGACAAGGCCATCGTAGGCGCCATTTTCGTCCGCTCTACCGGTGTTTCCGATCATGACGTTAGTATCGACATAAACAGGGTAAACGGGATCGGTGATCGCAATTTTGTTTCCCGGTCCGAAGATGTCGAGAATGTTGCCCGTGTCGCACTTGGAGCCGTCCGATACGAAAACTTCGTCGGCCGAAATACCGAGTCCGGCGAATTGATTTTCCACAATTGCTTCGCGCAGGAAGTCATAGCCCTGTTCCGGTCCGTAGCCGCGGAAAGTTGCGGAATCGCCCTGCTCGTCGACGGCGTCATGCATCGCCTTGCGGCAGGCTTCGGGGAGAGGTTCCGTCACATCGCCTATGCCACAGCGGATGAGGCGGGTGGCTGCGTCGGGATTGGCGTCGGTGTAAGCTCCGACACGGCGTCCGATTTCGGGAAAGAGGTAACCGGCCTTCAGCTTGAGGAAATTGTCGTTGATACGTGCCATGATTTTCGGATTGGGATGTTGGAAAAATTTGTTACGATTGTCTGATGCCACAAGAGCAACAGATCGGAAGAGCGCAAGGCACTTTTGCTGTCATGATTGGGCTTGCGATGCTCATTGCCAGCAAATTTTGCACAGCTGGGTTGCAGGTGAAACTCGCCGACGACCGGCTCGTGTTTGAGCTTCCCGCTGGCTGGGAGAAAACAGATTTGAATGCAGGCGACGTTCTTGGTGGCTACGCGACGCAGGACAATCGATCCTCTGCGTTTTTTAAGGAAATAGGGGGCGCGATCGGAGGGTCGATGCAGGACATCATCGACGCTACGATCCTCAACTTTGAGCAGAGATTCGAGGTGGAAAAAGTGGACGAAGCAATAACCGGGCAAGTCCAGGGGCCGAGAGAGAAAAAGTGGCCTGCTATTTTTACGACAGCGGAAGCGGTTGTGAAAAAAGGCAGGGACGAGTTCGAGATGAGGTTTTACCTCATGGTATTCGACACGGGCAACCGACTTTACTTCGTTCAGGCAAGTACGACAAAACCAGTGCGCGAGGCGAGGGAGAGGCAGATTTACGAGATGATTCGCTCGATCACGGCGAATGAGTAATGATGCCGCTTCCTGGCGATGCGGGTTGTCAGATATTGGATATTGGTTTTTAGTTTTTGCATGACAGAACGCCCACCCATTCTCGCTCGAGGCCGTATCACTGCTGTGCATGATGCGGATCGCTTGTATGAAGTGGAAATGGCCAATGGCTATCGCGCCTATGCGATTGTGGAGCGAAAGGGATCGAAGCCCGAGCCGGGCGATCCGGTTGGGCGCGATGTGGAGGTGCACTTCTCCCCGTATGACATGAGTCGATGCAAGGTGGTGGAGTGGGTGTAAAAATCCCTGAGCCTGCGTCGAGTTTCTCTACTCAAAGGAATAGAACTTCGCGGGGGATTTGAGAGCAGTCCGGGTTCGGTTTTTTCGCTCCAAAATGAATCCTGCCATCTGGGGAGGAGGCGATTTGATCCATTCGCCCCAGGTGTCGTTTTTGAATTCTCGCGTGGCTTCCGGGCTAACCGTGTGGGGGACGCGGCGGCTAATTCCCTGCAGCATGTCTTTTTCTGAAATGACTTCATCCATGGGGAAGGATATTTCCAGATTCCGCAACTGAATCGGAGTGCGTTCCGATTTCTCTGTTCGGATGGTAAAGATGAGTCCATTTTTCCGAAGAAAGATTTTGTCGATGTGACGACTCATGAACTCGTCGAGGGGTGGGTCCTGCGATGCTGGGACCAACTCGACTTCGGCCTCAGATGTTTCCTGTTTTTTGTTCCGATTTGTCAGAGAGGCCAATGCGTTGGCGACCATGGTCCGCAAAGAGTTGGAGGCTTTAGTCGCGCAATTGGAAGATTGCGTTGCTTATCACTAAGTCCGCGCTTGCCCCCGTGCTGATTTCTCGCGTAGATTCGGGCACTGATTCCGCATGGCACTTCTCGAAGTCAAAGATCTTAAAACCTACTTCCACACTCGCGACGGAATTGTCCGCGCGGTGGACGGCGTTTCATTCGACGTCAAAGCGGGACAGACGGTGGGAATCGTTGGGGAATCAGGTTCGGGAAAATCGGTAACCTGCTATTCCTTGCTGGGATTGATTCCTCAGCCTCCGGGACGAATCGAGGGCGGTGTTGCAAAATTTGCTGATCTTGATCTGCTTTCTCTTTCGGAGACAGAGCTTCGCTCGGTTCGCGGAAAGAGGATTGGCCTGATTTTTCAGGACCCAATGACTTCGCTGAATCCGTATTTGAAGATATCGACGCAACTGATCGAGCCTTTGCTGCTTCACACGGATGCTTCGAAAGCGGAGGCGTTGGAACGAGCCATCGCCGAACTCGATGCGGTCGGGATTCCTGATCCGCACAAGCGAATCAACAGCTATCCCCACGAGTTTTCCGGCGGGATGCGACAGCGGGTCATGATTGCGATGGCGCTGATTACGCGCCCGGAAATTCTCATTGCTGATGAGCCTACGACGGCACTGGATGTAACGATCCAGCGTCAGGTCCTGAATTTGATCAAAGAACGTCAGGAAGAACTGGGGACGGCCGTGATTTTCATTACCCACGATCTCGCTGTGGTGTCGGAAGTCTGCGATTACGTAAACGTCATGTATGCGGGACGCTTCGTGGAGCGCGCCGGCGTTGATACCCTTTTTACCAAACCGCGTCACGCTTATACCCGTGCCCTGCAGCGATCCATTCCGGCGATGCAGACGAAGGGTGAGACCCTATACACGATTCCAGGCTTGCCTCCGAATCTTTCGAATGACATTGCCGGATGCGCTTTTGCTCCTCGTTGCGAAAATGCAGATAGCGATCCTCCCCATGCCGAGCATCGGCCCAACCTTGCCGAGGTCGAACCCGGACATTGGGTGCAGGATTGTCCTGGCTGTCTCGAAGCAGTAATCCAGTAACGAACCGCCTTTGACTTTTTACACGGCCAAGCCGAAATGCCTTATCTCGAACTCCAGGAACTGACGAAGCACTTTGTGAAAAAGGAAGGCTTTATCGTGAAGACACCGACTACGGTTCGTGCGGTGGATGGCGTCTCCCTGTCGATTGAAAAAGGCGAAATCCTGGGACTCGTGGGAGAGAGCGGTTGCGGCAAATCGACCTTGTCCCGGCTCGTCATGCAATTGCTGAGGCCCACTTCAGGTAACGTGATACTAGAAGGGGAGCGGCTTGCTGATCTTCCTCCGCATGAAATTCGCCGTCGACGACGTGATTTTCAGATGATCTTCCAGGATCCATATGCCTCACTGAATCCGCGCATGACCGTGTTCAGCACGCTCGCGGAAGCGATTCTGACACGCCACCCGAACCTTGCCGAAGATCGTGGGCTTCTCGAAACTTCGGTTTCCCAATTGATGGAGCGAGTTGGACTGGATTCTCGCTACGTCCGGAAATATCCGCACGAGTTTTCCGGCGGTCAGCGTCAGCGCATCGCGATTGCACGAGCGCTCGGGCCTGAGCCAAAGTTGATTCTCGCTGACGAACCCGTTTCGGCGCTAGATGTTTCGATCCAGTCACAGATTCTGAACCTGCTTCGCCAATTGCGTGACGAACTCGATCTGACGATGATCTTTATTTCTCACGACCTTTCCGTGGTCCGCTATATCGCAGATCGTATTGCAGTGATGGATGATGGAAAGATCGTCGAAGTGGGCGGCGCCGATCAGCTTTTTGAAGAGCCGAAATCGGAAACCGCGAAAACGCTCCTCGCTGCGATCCCGAAGATTGCGTATGGAGGTGCTTGAAAGCGAAATTACCGCCGAAACCAATTTACTCTCAAATGAAAAAACTCATCTTCCCCACCCTTGTCCCTTTCGTTTTCCTTACGGGCTGCGTTGAAGAGCAAGTCACCGAAACGTCCGGGCCCGACTGGACGGTAGTTTACGACGGCAGCAATCTCGACGCGTGGGACTTTCCCGAAGGCAGTTGGGAAACCGACGAAGAGGGTGCTTTGACCTGCAATATGCAAGAGGTCGAAGGGAAAGACGGAAAGAAGAAGCCACGAGGCATGGGTGATATCTGGCTGAAAGAGGAATATGCCGATTTTGAAATCTCGCTCTCCTACAAGCTCTCCGAAGGAGCCAATAGTGGCATTTTCTATCGGGCTGATAAAGCAGACCATGTGCAAAATGGATTCGAAGTGCAGCTGATGGACAACGAGGGATTTCAGAAAACGCACGGAGATAAGGAGCTTCGAAAGCAGAACGGAACATTCTACGACGCAGCTGATCCGCTTGCTGACCCCGCGAATCCTGTGGGGGAATGGGACACTCTGACCTTGAAGGCAGTCGGACCGAATATCGTTTGCCACATCAATGGGGTGAAGACCTTTGATGTTGATGTGAACGACTGGACAGAAGTGGGCAAAAATCCCGACGGAACGACGAACAAGTTCAAGAAGGCGATCAAGGACAAGCCGAGAAGTGGATTTATCGGGCTCCAGAATCACGGCCAGTTGGTCTGGTTCAAGAACGTGAAGATTCGGCGACTCTGAAATTCATCGCTTACTCCTTCGAATCTGACTTCATCCAGGGCAGCACCAATCGCGCAGCCCATGATGCCACGGTAAAAATCCCATCCAGATACTGGGTGCTGGCAGCTCCCATGACACGCTCGACACCGACTCTTTCGTCGAGATTGCGGAAGGCTTTGATTTCTGACAACTGTTTTTTGACCCGCTCACCGGCGTCGAGTTCGGTGGGAATGGTTGCTATGTTCCAGAAAGCAATCAGCGACCAGAACAGGAGAATAAGAGGGAAAAGGGTTTTGGAACTGACGACCATCGTCACAGCGGCAACGACGAGTAAAGGAATGCTCAGGTAAACGGTCCATCGGATCGCCGTTGTGCGCCAAAGGATGGGGCGGTGTCCTTCGTGATGTTGGATCGCTTTTCCAGCCTGCTGAGCAGCGAGTGCAAGCGAAGGAAAATTGATACCGTCGTGGTGATGCGGAGCCAGCGAGACTCGCTTTTTCTCCGGCGCGTAGAAATCTTCAAGCACACCTCGTCCTTTCACGACCGAGACGTCCTCGATTCCATAGTTTTTCAAAATGCGTTCCACCAATTCTGCCCCGGTGATTTTTGAGGGCAAAGTGAATTCGACTTCCTGACCATAGATCTTCCGATAGCGGTTGCGTCCCCACAGAGTGAGGGCGAACGCGATGAAGAATGGCACGATAAAAAATTGCATGCAGTCGGATCATCGCACGATCCTCCCTAAGCGGCAACAGACACGCCTGCGGTCCGTGACTGCGCCAATGGCGTTGTGCGACGCGCTACTCCAGTGGAATCGCCTCTTCTTGGCCGTCCACTTTCAGTTCCCAGGTCTCGTAGTTCCAGCTCGAACTGCCCGATTCTTTGTTGCCTTTCACAAAGATCTTTCCTGTGCCCTTGGGGCCCGAAACTCCGATCTGGAAATCGACGGTGCCTTCGCCGTTGTTCAGGCTGATGTCTCCTGTGGGGAAAAACCCTGGCTCGATTGGCTCACCGAGGGCGACAGCGGCAGCAGGGCTGTTCTGTGCTGCTGCTATCGAGTCGGTGTAAGGGGTATTGCTTTTCATTAATTTGGAAAAGCCGATGAATGCAGCTGCTGCGCCGCAGATTCCAATAATCACAATCGCTGCGCACCCGCAGCCGATGACTTTGCCGATATTCGATTTTTGTTCCTGGACCTCGCTCATGGTTTTAATGATGTCAGAAATTGGTCTCCGACTCAATGCAATTTGCCTCCATAAAATCTGTAAAAAATTGAATGTAAAAGGATTGTGTTGATTGATTAATCCTGCTGGATCATAGGTTTAACGGGGTTAGGTGCAGGATGGGATGAATTAGAACCGCGACTTATGTGACAAGATTGCTACCGTCGGGAGTTTGAAGAAAGTGAGTAGTAAGCCCACTTTTTGGTGAGTTCGGGAAATCCAGGCTCAAGTACAAAAACCACTCTGAAACCAAATCTTACATGAAAAAATCACTCGCCATTATCGCTGCCGCTTCTCTTTTTGCAGGAGTCAACGCAGAAGACAAAATCGTGATCAAAGGATCCGACACACTGGGGGCCAAGATGGTTCCCCAACTCGCTGAAGCTTACAAAGCTGCTGGTAACGAAGTCACCTTCGAGATCGCTGCAGAAGGCTCTTCTACAGCGTTCACCCACCTGCAGGCATCTCCGGTAGATATCGGAATGTCCAGCCGTAACATCAAGGACTCCGAGACCGAGGCTTTCACTGCCAAAGGCATGGAGATCAAGGACTGGACCGCCGCTTATGACATGATCGGTGTGATCGTTAACGAGAAGAGCAGCGTCGAAGAACTCACTACCGAGCAGATCGAAGGCATCTTCACCGGCGATATCACCGACTGGTCTGAGGTTGGCGGAGACGCGGGTCCTATCTCTGTCTACACTCGCAACACATCCTCGGGAACCTACAAGTCCTTCCAGGAGATGGCGATGAACAAGCGCGACTATGGCGCTGACACGCAGAAGATGGCTGGTAACACCCAGATCGCTGACGAGGTTTCCAAGAATGCGAATGGGATCGGCTATGTTGGTCTTGCCTACACCGAGGCGGATGGAATCAAGGCTGTTGAGGTTGACGGCGTAAAGCTGAAGCCAAAGAACGCCAAGGACTATGCGATTGCCCGCTCCCTTCACTACTACACGGTAAAAGGTAAGCTTTCCGATGCTGCAGCCAAGTTCCTCGCCTGGTCGACGAGCGATGACAAAGCGAAGGAAATCGTTGAGCGTGTTGGCTTCATTCCCGCTGACTGAGTTCCTCCTTTTCGAATCAATACCTAAATTGGCATAAACGCCATAATGAAGAAAGCTCGGCATGTTTGCCGGGCTTTTTTTGTCATCCGTAGTGACTGAATTGTCACTCTAGAAAAAGAGACAATTCGCGGAGTTGCATCTCCTTTACACAGGCTGTAAAACAGCCCATACGAAACGCCCGTCCACCTCTCTGATGAGTTCCGCCGAGAATCAAGATTCACCTGCCCCGCCTGCTGACGGGAAGAAGGTTTTCAAGCGTCGGGGATTTCAGATTTTCGGGTTGGGGTTGCAGGATGTGATTCAATTCTTCTTTAGTGGAAATGCGAGTCTCGCCATTATCATCCTGATTCTGATCTGCTTTTTTCTGGCAAAAGAAGCATTCCTCTTTTTCCCTGACCACCATAAGGATCTCAAGAGCTACCGGCAATCGGGACAGGAATTTGTCGGGTTTATTTCGGAAGAGGTTAAAGCGCACACAGATCTCTACAGCACTGCCAACATCGCCTACTATGCAGAGGTGAATCGCACCTCAGGAAAAGAGGATACCATTCTCCGGACCTACCGCACCGTCCTTGCCAACGTCGAGAACCGGTCAGCGAAGACTTGGAATCGCCTTGAGCGGGAACTCGATGCCCTGGAAGACGTCGTCGACGATCTGGAAGATCACGATGCGGAGGACGAGGAAGACCGGGCGGAGATCGCGAAGCTGACGAAGGAAAAAAATCGTCTGGAAGCCCTTACCCAACCTCTACGCGACAAACTGCGCAAAGAGGTAAATACCATTATTGAGTGGGAAGAGACCTGGGATCTCGGTGTCGGAGCGGATCTGCCTGCGGAAGAAGATATTGCGAAGATTCGAGAGGCGGTCTTGTTCGAGGCATACCCAGATGCGGAAGATGAGCATCCATTCATCGAAGAGATGAAGAGCGTCTCGAAGGAGAAGAAGGCAGTCGTGGCCGAGGAGCTTGCTGAATTCAAAGAGACGACCAAGGCGATGCAAGCTGCGATTCGCCCGCTGAAAGATCTGGAGAGGGAGCTCAAAAAGCCTGCAGATGAAAACAAGAAAGAGATCACCAGCTTTTCTACGGCTCCGCAGCGACGAGACGCCTGGCTGAAGGGAGCTGAGGCAACGGATGATCCTGACGAGAAGGCGCGGATGAGAGCGAAGGCTGAGGAAGTGGTGATTGAGGAGCCGGACTACGAAAAGATCAATCAGGTCTTCTACGATTCTATAGCCAAACATGCTACTCTCGCGGCACCGCTGGAAGTCGAGATGAAGAATCTTTACGAGCAGCTACCGGCACCCACCGAGGTCGAGACCAAGAGCGCCAAAGAAAATTTGAAACGGGCTGCCGTTTTCTATGAGCGCTTTCAGGACCGGATGGTTTCCAATCGAAAGCAAATCAAAGAGTGGCGACACGACGCGTCCATTTCGGTTCCTGAGTCCGTTTCGGCTTTCTTGTTCGGCAGGGATTGGACGACCAATAGCTCTTGGCATGACTTCTACGGACTTTTGCCGCTTTTTACCGGATCATTGCTGATTTCCCTAATCGCATTGACTGTGGCAGTCCCGTTTTCCATCGCTGCGGCGGTTTATGTGAATCAGCTCGCCTCGTTCCGGGAGCAAAGCATGGTCAAACCGGCGATTGAGTTTATTGGAGCGATTCCATCGGTTGTGTTGGGATTTTTCGGAATTCTCGTGTTTGGAGAAGCTTTGCGAAACCTGAGCCAGCTGGAGTGGTTGCAATGGTTTCCCGGATTTCCCATGGCAGAGCGGCTTACGATCCTGAACGCAGGGCTGCTTCTTGCTTTCATGGCTGTGCCGACGATTTTCACGCTTACGGAAGACGCGCTGAATAACGTGCCCCAGGCTTTCACGGAGAACTCCCTCGCGATGGGAGCTACGAAACTGCAGACGGTTTTCCGGGTTGTCGTTCCCACTTCTCTCTCGGGAATTATTGCAGCGGTGTTGCTCGGGTTTGGGCGAATCATTGGAGAAACGATGGTGGTTCTGCTAGTCGCCGGAAACAAAATCAAAATTCCGGATTTTACAGAAGGGCTTGGCGTGATAGCGCAGCCTGCCCACACCATGACGGGAATCATTGCGCAGG
The DNA here is from genome assembly GCA_022424805.1 of Verrucomicrobiales bacterium. Classification (GTDB taxonomy): domain Bacteria; phylum Verrucomicrobiota; class Verrucomicrobiia; order Verrucomicrobiales; family DEV007; genus Arctic95D-9. The sequence continues at coordinate 2,718 of JAKMGR010000209.1, read as the reverse complement.
AGCTGGGCGAGGTGGACTCCGGTTCGCTGCACTGGCGAGCTCTGTTCATGGTGGGAATGGTGCTTTTCGTAATTTCCCTTCTCGTGAATTTCACTGCGCAAAAGGTGCTCAAAAAATTCCAGCGAATCTGATCTTGCCATGGCCGTTCCTGCTACAGAACCTCCTTTTGCAGACACTGCTGACGCAGCAGAGAATCCGCTCTATGCGAAGTCCTCGGCGCTGAAGAGGCGCGATCAATTGGTATCGATTGTGCTGGCAATTGCCACCTACGCGATTCTTGCCTGTGCTGCTTTCATCTTTCTCGACATCATTCGAAAAGGTGCCCCGGTGGTATTCGAGTCGAGTTTCCCATTTGTGAACACGGAGTTTTTTACGAAAAGCCCGGAATCACTCATCACTTTCGAAATTGAGGACGGGAGTTATTTCGAGATGGGTTCGTCCGACTACTATGAGTGGAAGAGCGAAAACCCTGGTGTGCGAATTGTCGAAGAGCATGCCCATCCCTATTCAGGAGGAGGTATTCTCGGGCCGCTTGTCGGAACGGCTTTGCTAACAGGAATTTGTATCGTCGTCGCTCTTTTCATCGGCTTGGCGACTGCCATTTTCCTGAATGAATATTCTTCCAAAGGGAAATTCATGGATTCGATCCGGCTCGCGATCATGAACCTCGCTGGAGTTCCATCGATTGTGTTTGGATTGTTTGGCCTGGGGCTTTTCTGCCTGGTCGCCCCGGTGATTACCGAGGTGCCACAGGAGCGAGCTTTCCTTACCATCCCGATACTATTCAGCGACAGTTATCTTTCTTTCGAAGGGTGGGGTACATGTATGCTTGCTGGTGGTTTTACCCTCGCGGTAATGATCCTACCCGTCATCATCGCAGCTTGTGAGGAATCTCTGAAAGCGATTCCGATGGGTTTTCGGGAGGCGTCCCTTGCTCTCGGAGCTACCAAATGGCAGTCCATTTCCAAATCTGTTTTACCGTATGCTTTCCCGGGAATGTTGACCGCATCGATCCTCGGAATAACCCGAGTTGCCGGAGAAACCGCTCCGATCATGTTCACTGCGGCGCTGGCACACAAAGACAAATTACCCTGGCAGGACATTCAGGTGAATGAGGAGGCCAATTTTCTGGCTCAATCTGGAGAATGGACGGGAGGCTTTCTCTCGCAGTCCGTGCAGGCAATGCCCTATCACATTTACACCGTAGCGGCTCGGATCCCGCAGAACGAGTGGACGCGCCCGATGCAATACGGCTCAGTCTTTGTTTTTATGGTCGTGGTGATGCTCTTTGCAGCACTTTCCATCTATCTCCGAATCCATTACCGAAAGAAGGTGAAATGGTGAGAAATTTATTTCTGCAATTGATGCGGAGCCAACCCGAAGCACGGCCTTGTTTTCCTACCGGAATTTTGACACTTTACCCATGAACACAACTATGTCGGATCAAGAGAGTGAGGAGACTTTGTCTCCCGAACACAGCTCCGTAACTACTTCTGCGCAGCAACCGGATACCGCGGATATCGTCATCGAGGTCGATGACGTAAACTTTTCCTATGTGAAAGGGACCGAAGTTCTTCGCGATATCACCATGGATATTCGCAAGGGGGAAGTCACGGCCCTGATCGGTCCCTCCGGGTGCGGAAAATCGACTCTCCTTCGCTGTATCAACCGGATGAATGACCTCATTCCGACAGCGGCTATTACGAAAGGTGAAATCCGTATTCTCGACACCGATATCTACGATCCGAAAGTCGACCCGATTGAGCTCCGCAAGCATGTCGGAATGGTATTTCAAAAATACAATCCATTCCCCCAGAGTATTTACGAGAACGTTGCATTTGGCCTGCGAATCCAGGGGATCAAGAAGAAGCCGATTCTCGATGAAGCGGTCGAGCGCAGTCTGAAACTTGCAGGGTTGTGGGAAGAGGTAAAGGACAGACTCGATTCAAGCGGTCTTGGGCTTTCCGGCGGTCAGCAGCAGCGACTTTGCATTGCCCGTACCGTCGCGGTAGAGCCAAAAATTGTTTTGATGGACGAGCCGTGCTCGGCGCTGGACCCGATTTCAACGACGATCATTGAGGAGTTGATTACGCAGCTGAAAGAGGAATTCACGATTGTGATTGTGACTCACAACATGCAGCAGGCGACACGTGTATCGGACAAGACTGCGTATTTCTACCTCGGTGAATTGATTGAGATGGATGAGACCATCAAGATCTTCAACAGCCCTTCTCGCAAGGAAACCGAAGATTATATCTCGGGCCGCTTCGGTTAGTGGGAAAAGCCGTCTTCGCCAGGAAAGTCGGTGACAGAAGCCACTCTGACACCCTGAGCTCGGCCTTTTACCTTGTGCACGCCGAGCGCCTTGGTGAAACGCTTTTTGTCTGGAATGAGCTGGGCAAAATCTTCGGTTACAAGCACAGGCACTTCGAGCTTTCTTGTGAGGCTTTCGAGCCGGAAGGTAAGATTCACGGGGTCGCCGACCAGAGTAAACTCACCCTGGCTCATGCCACCGTAGGCGACTTTACCGGAATGGAGAGCGACGCCGATTTCAAAATCAAGATCAGGACCGGCAAAGATTTCCGGATGGTTGTTGGCGATGCGATTACAGCTGGCGCATAGTTCCTTTGCGGCACGCAGAGAGGCTGCGACCGTGTTGTCATCAACTGTAGTCCAGTAGGCAAGGACACAGTCGCCGATGAACTTGTCGACCGTCCC
>JAKMGR010000191.1 GCA_022424805.1 Verrucomicrobiales bacterium | reverse complement strand
GATGACTACCGCGTCCGGGTCGGACTGCGGGATAAGGACTCATCGAAATACGTCGGCGACGCCGAAAAGTGGGACAAGGCCGAGCAGGCCCTCCGCGAAGCTGCTTCGACTCTCGGAACCGATTTTGCCGAGGAGCCGGGCGAAGCTGCGTTTTACGGACCAAAGATCGACTTCGTCGTAAAAGATGTCATCGGACGCGAGTGGCAGCTTGGCACGGTACAGGTCGACTACAATCTGCCTGAGAGGTTTGGACTGGAGTACATCGGTTCGGACAATGCGCCCCATCGCCCCGTAATGATCCACCGAGCTCCTTTTGGCTCGATGGAGAGATTCGTCGGCGTGCTGATTGAGCATTTTGCCGGCAAGTTCCCCACCTGGCTTTCGCCGGAGCAGGTCCGCATTCTTCCTATCTCCGAGAAGTTTCTCGACACGGCTACCACAGTCTACCAGGGACTACGTGAAGCAGGTGTTCGTGTCACTGTGGACAAAGCTGATGAAAAGGTAGGAGCTAAAATTCGTCTTGCCCAGCTCGACAGAGTTCCTTATATGTTACTCATCGGAGCTAAAGAACAAGAATCCAATCAGGTATCGGTCCGTCACCGCGATCGGGGTGACGAAGGAGCCGTTGGTGTAGACGAGTTTCGTGACAAAGTTGTCGCTGAGATTCGTTCTCGAAATTTATGATCTGGCGTTACTCACAACGCTGTTCGCTTCCGCAGTCGGAACGAGGAAAAGTTATTCAACCTTTCGCCGTTCCTCCTCAGGGTAACTTTCTGCCATTTTTCCCCATTTGCGGGGATATTACTCGTCGAACCTATATCTAACGGTTCGCACCTGTCTTAACAAAAGGAACAAAGCCATAGCTAAAAGACCAAACAGAAGAAAGCCGCGTACGCCAAGAACGCGGGTCAACGAACGGATCAGAGCCCCCCAGATCCGCGTCATTTACGGTGAACACAACGTTGTGATCCCCACCCACAAAGCCTTGAAAAAGGCGAAGGAGCTGAGTCTTGACCTGGTTGAGATCGCACCGAATGCCAAACCGCCGGTTTGTCGTATTGTCGACTACGGAAAATACAAGTACGAACAGTCCAAGCAGAAGAAATCGGAGAAACCGAAGAAACGCGAAAAGGAAGTAAAATTCCGCGTTAACATCGGTGAGCACGACTACAACATCAAATTGATGCATGCAGAGGACTTTCTCTCTCACGGCTTCAAAGTTCGAATCCAACTTCAGTTTCGTGGTCGCCAGATGGCGCACAAGGATCTTGGATTTGAGTTGATGCAGAAAGTGAAGGAAGACCTTTCGACGATGGCGAACGTCGACCTCGAGCCCAAGCTGAACAACCGTAACATTCTCATGATGGTTTCTCCTCTTCCCAAGGAGAAGCAGGTTCGGAAATTCCGCAAGGAAGACGAAGAATACGACATCGACGAAACCGAAGCAGCTCATCAGGAACACGAAGACGAGGATCCTCATGACGAGGATGATCACGTCGATGCCTCTGATGAAGATGCCACATCCGAAGAAGCTGCTTCCGATGAGGAAGCAGAATTTGAAGAAGATGCTGCTGCTGAGGAAGAGAAATAGGAGGTTCTCTCCTAATCTCCCTCTGCGGTAGAGCTATAGCGACGCTTTGAAGGCACTACTCCTTTTCGACATCGATGGGACTCTGATCGATACGGAAGGAGCGGGCCTGAAGGCACTTGAGCGCGGACTATTCAACGCGTTTCCCGACTTTACTGGTCAGTCATTTCCTCCCTTGGACTTGGGTGGTGCCACTGACGGAAGCGTCGTTGCTTCTCTCTTTAATCATTTCGGTATCGAAAATGACCCACACCATTGCGAGAGCTTTTATAGGCACTACACTGCTGCATTGGAGAACTCGCTGGAAGAGAACAGTTCCCTTGGGAAGGGGCGGATTCTTCCAGGAGTCCGAAAATTACTCCCATCGCTGACCTCCCATTTCCCGGAACACGTTTCTGCCCTTCTCACCGGAAATGCCGAACAAGGTGCTCGAATCAAACTTCGACACTACGAATTGGATAAACATTTTTCCTTCGGCGCTTTCGGGTGTGATCACCCGGAACGAAACCAGCTCGGCCCCATCGCCATCGAACGAGCGCAAAAATCAACCGGGCGAACCTTTGATTCCAAGGAAGTCATCGTCATCGGTGATACCCCAAGAGACATCGCCTGTGCCCGGGCCTGCGGGGCGAAAGTTCTCGCAGTATCAACCGGAACGGTTACTCACGAAGATTTAAAAAAGGCGGAACCTGACGCATTGCTT
>JAKMGR010000188.1 GCA_022424805.1 Verrucomicrobiales bacterium | reverse complement strand
GTATCGGTATCCATTCTGCGGGGCGAATGTGATAAATCCGCGCTCTGCCAATCGAGTCGCAAACGCCTTGTAAGCTTTGTATTTTTCTTCGCTGATGACCTGTTGCGGAGTCCCCTCGAGTCCGTGTTGGCAGACGACGACGGGGCGTTTCTCGCCAGAGGAAAGATCGAGGTCTTTGGGCAATGTCAGGATTCCATAGGCAATAACCGGATCACCTGAATCGTCGTCGAAAACGTTGATGGTGACTTCGTAACTGATAGTTTTCGGTCCCTCTTCGTAAGGGCGCGAGTGAGCATTGAGCGAAGCGAAAGGCAGTTCGAAATCCCCAATAACTTCCGTGCGAAATTTTTCGCGATAAGGTTCGATGGTGTTCTCGAAATTCTCGAGCGAGTCGGTTTTCAGATCTTTGAAATATTCTGTTCGGACCTGAGCTGCCTCGATGAGCAGGAGTTGGTTGTGTCTTTCGATTTCTGCGATTTGCTCGGCCTCATCGAAAGAAAAGCGTTCCGCCTGCGAATTGGCAAGCTCACCCGAATGGGCCGAAAATGGCTCGATTGGCTTTCCTTCTCCGACGCCGAGAGCCTGAAGAAACTTTCCAATGTCTTGTGCCGTTATCGCTGGAGCTGATGTCTGATAAGTGGCAGTGGAAGATGATCCATCAGGGTTGCCGATCAGGTTTTGAAAGCGATCAAATTCAGCTTTGAACAGAGCGTTGGTCGGCTCGGGATAAATAGAGGGCTTTCCCTTTTTGCCTGTGTACTTCAACGCGAGATCTAACTTGCCCTGCTCGTTTGTGCGGTAGCTCCAATCGGGCTCGCGACCGCCCACAGCTTGAAAGACCCGGGGGTGGATCAGGCTCGCAATTTCGGCATCTCCAAATTCTGTGAGAAGACCGAAGATGTTCCTTTCCACTGGGCCCTGCCACAAGTCTTCGCGGGGCCCGAAGCTGCCAGAGGAAAGACAGACATCGATTCTCGGATCAACAGCGGCAGCCAGCATCGCAAGCCATCCGCCTTCACCGTGACCGATGATCCCAATGGGTCGGTCCTTCTCGTCGTCGGGTCGAGATGCGATGAGCGCATCAACTAGAGCAAAGATTTTTTGGAGCTCGTAGGTGGTCATCGTCCGCCCTTGCATGAAGGCAGAGCGGTGAAGCCATTCGCGGTTTGTCAGGGTCCAGCGGTTTTCCTCACGGCTGATGAGTGCAGGAACCACCACACGGCATTTGGCTAAGGCAAGGTCGAGGACAAAAGAGGAATTTTCATTGTTGTCCCCAGGAAAAGTGAGATTGATGGGAGCTTGATCAGCGTCCGGGATTGCAATGATATCCGCTGGAATCGGTCCGGGACCATGAGTGGACTGAAGGTGCAAATGTTCCAGGAGCAGGCCGCGTCCGTGGACTCCGCCGAAAGCGCGCCATCTTACTTTAACAACACTGGCTCCGGGGATAACCGGAGTATGGGGATCCCCGACAGATCCCGACCACTTCAGGGTTACTTCTTCCGTTCTTTCATCCCGATGCAACCCCAGCATCTCGATAAGCCGCTGGCGGTTTGGTTCAACAGACTTGGCATACGCCTCTGGCGAGGAGTGATTTCGATTCCAGAATGCACTTCTTTTTTCAGCCGCCGCTGCAATCTGCTTGTCGAGGAAGCGATCATTTGCATCAACGAGCTGTCGGCTAATGTCCCCCTCGCGTGTGAGAGATTTTGTCCCCGGGAGCGGCTCACCGCATTTTACTTGCGTAAGGATGGGCCAGGGCGGTGCCTCATTTTGGGCGGTCAGCCAGGTGGTTGCGGACAACAAGGCGGAGAGCATTGCGAGAACCTTCATCCTGCCATCTCACCAGATATTGCGGCGATCGGCAAAAGGGAAGCAGGACGCGAACGAGGGAATGCACTCCCTATTTTGCCTCGGCAAAAAATATCTTCGATCGAAGGCTCTCAGGAATTCCCGATTGTCACGGGCCTCCCATTTGGAGTAAATGCATTCTGAAAAGAATCGATCCGCAGGGCGTGCGCAATCAGGCTGTTGAATTGCTTTGCGGTGATGTGGCCTTTCAACGGTTGCCCGCCCGTCCGATCCGTTTCTCCAATCGCTCTTCCTCCGATTACGCCACCTCAGCTCAGTAGCGCAACACCTCGAACGGAGTCAGGAGCAGGG
>JAKMGR010000178.1 GCA_022424805.1 Verrucomicrobiales bacterium | reverse complement strand
ACCCAGCCAGATTCAGGCCCTCAACCCCATCCTGATCCTGACATTCATTCCCTTGTTCTCGTATGTGGTCTATCCCGCGATCGACAAGGTATTTCCGCTGACCCCCTTGCGAAAAATCAGCATCGGCCTCTTTTTGACGGCGGTTTCTTTCGCGCTCGTTTCGATGGCGCAGGAGCGCATCGACTCCGGTCTTACCCCCTCGATTTCGTGGCAACTCTTCGCCTACGTCACCCTGACAGCTGGAGAAGTGATGGTGTCCATAGTTTGCCTTGAATTCAGCTATACCCAGGCACCACGAGCGATGAAATCAGTGATCATGGCATTCTTTCTCTTTTCGGTAACGCTGGGAAATCAGTTCACTTCCGCGATCAATTATTTTATTCAGGTCGATGATCCCATCGCGAAAACTGAATCAGTGGAGACGGAAATGAGTCACGGGGGTTTTGATGGCAAGGTCGGGACAAAGGACGACATCAAACTGACCTTCGACGAGGAAGGAAAGCGCACCGGACTCTCTTTCGCAGGCAAGGCAGAACTGGATGTTCTCGTCGAAGCCATCGAAAACGAAGTCTCGTCGAACAACTTTGCTGCACTGGCAAGCCAGCGTGGGACCGAACTAGTTTCCGCAGTGCAGGACCCGTGGGGCAATCCCTACACCTACACTCTCATCAACCGGAACCGGATGCGTATTTCCGGCAGCGGCCCGGACGGAAAATTACTGACCCCATGGGATCAGAACGTGACTCTCGAAATTTCGCGCCCACAGAAAACGGAGCCATCTGCATTCGCAAAATTCTTTTCCAAATTCCGTCCGGAAACGCCCTGGCTTGAAAAACGAAAAGCGGAGCTGGGTGTGCAAACCAAAAAGGAAGCTAACAGCCAGGGGCCGTCGATATCCCGGAGCTACTCCGTTGGCGGCCTCGTGAAGTTGGAAGGTGCCAGCTACTTCTGGTTTTTCACCATCGTCATGCTGGGAGCAGCCTCGGTCTTTGTCGTTGTCGCAAAACTCTACAAGCCAAAAGAGTATTTCCACGATGAGGAAATCGAAGCGGAAGCTCGCGAGGAAGCGATCGGGAATTGATTTCACCGATCGGCCATCTTCGCCTCGAAGGTAAAGGAGTGGTGCTCCTTGCCTTCGATATCGATGCAGCGGAAAATGACTTCCGGGCTGTCTTTCGTGGTATCAAACTCCATCAGCCCGAAGGAGCAGGTTTCGTTGTAGCCCCATATCAAGCCCGGAGTCTTGATGACCGAATGCACATGTCGGTTCGTGAGCCGTGAGCTCATGAATTCGTAAAACGGAGGTCTGTTCTCTCTCGCTATCGTTCGCAGGTCGGTCCGGTGACGATCGGCTGAGACGAGAAACACCCCGTCGATCTTTTTTGTTTCGATGAAGGAGAAGAGTTCCTCCCGTTCTTCATCGTAGCCATCCCAGGTATCCCTGCTGCCGGGCTTCACCCCGGGAGTGAAGGGAACGGGCGAAACAATCGCTTTGAAGGTTGCTTTCGATTTTTTCAATCCGTCAAGCAACCATGCCTTCTGCACTGCGCCAAGCATGCTGCCGGAATCGCGATGTCGGTAGTAGCGGCCGTCGAGCAGAAAAAAATCGATGTCGCCGATTGTGAAGGAATACCAGCAGCCGGGATTTTCTTTTCCCCCGCCGTAGCCGGGGTTGACCCAATTTTGCTCAAACACCTCCACGACGGGTCGCTTCCAGGCAGGCTTGTCGATAGCAGGACCAGCCATGACGTCGTTGTCTCCGAAATCGTGGTCATCGTAGATCGAATAGACCGGCACCTGCGAAACGAGAGACCTCCAACCGGGCTCGCTCTGCCGGCGATAGTAGCAGTAATGCTGGGTCACGACGTGCTCCGGATCGTCGATGTAGACGTTGTCACCGAGCATCAACAATGCATCGGGCTGCCGGCTTTTGATGGTATCCCACATCCCGTGGTATTCCGGGACGTAGCCAGCACCGCCGCCGAAGGCGACTTTGGCTTTTGTGGAAGTGCCGGGCGCCAATCGAGTCTGGAAGGAAAACGTTCCGCCGGAGACACCTTCGGAAAGGACATCTCCCTCGTATCGGGTATTCGGCTCAAGCCCCTCGACCTTGAGCTTCACCACGAAATCATTGGCAGCATCGCTCATCAAATTGCCCCCAGTGCCGCCACCTGCTCCACCTGCTCCACCTGCTCCACCTTTTTCCTCTCCTTTACTCCACCACTTCGCTCCCACGTTTCGGGGTCCATTCGTGCGAACCCAGATACTCGCACTCGTATCCGGTCATTCCCAACCATCGGGCCGTGAATGAAAGGGCCAACTTCGTCTATTCCGCGAAGTTCCTCGAATTTGGGATGCGCGCGCAACTTCGACAACTCCGCCCCCGAACCCGCAAGGATACGAGCTGGGTCCATACCGTGTTCCACGGCCAGTTCCGCGCAGGCAAGCGCCTCATCGACCTGATCCTCTCGCAACAAACGCAGCAGGTGCACCATCCGCGTCTCATTCATCCCTGCATCGACGCGGGGATTGAGAAATTCTTGGGAAAACTTCGCATCATCCCCCTTGGCGAGGGCGATCACGGCATTTCGCTGCGCATCGTGCTGAGCGTGAAGGAGAAAAGTGAAACAGGATACGAGTAGAAACAGAGAAAGTGGCTTCATGGCAAAGGTGAGGAATCGGGGAAAGAAGAGCACAATTTTCCTCTCAAAACACAGGCTGAAAAAATCCGGGAGTCGCTACTTGATTCGGTGCGAAATCCAAGTAAACTCCCACCCCGTGTAACTCCATGGTGTAACGGTAGCACAACAGATTTTGGTTCTGTTTGTCAAGGTTCGAATCCTTGTGGAGTTGCCACTTTTTAAGTTCCCTCTTTTCCCGAGAAGCGCATCGATTCCTGCGCCATCGAGCGGCCTTTTCCCTCATGAGTTCTCTGCGAACGCTCCTCATCCTCGGCCGCATCTCCAACCTCCCCACCGTCTGGACCAATGTCGCCGTCGGCTGGTTTCTCTGCGGAGGCGGGTGGACCGCTGAACTCGGCTGGATCGTTGCTGGCATCAGCCTGCTCTACGTGGGCGGCATGACGATGAACGACGCCTTCGATGCGAAATGGGATCAGGAAAACGCGCCCGACCGCCCCATCCCAGCGGGGCAGATATCGCATCGGGCGACTTGGGCTGTTTGCCTCGCGGAAACCGTCGCGGGCATCGCCATTCTCTCCCGACTGACTTCCGTCAACGAGCTTCTCATCGGCGGCCTGATTCTCTCCATCATTCTTTACAACATCCTGCACAAGCACTGGAAAGGGTCGGTCATTCTTATGGGTCTCTGCCGCGCTTTCGTTTACATCGCCGCAGGAAGTGCCGTCGCTACCCAGACAAGCTCGATCGAAGTTCCCCCAATCCTCTACGTCGTCGCAGGAGCCGTCGTGCTCTACATTGCGGGAATTACCCTTGCGGCACGAAATGAACATCTCGACAGCCCGACCGGAACTTCCTCTCTTAACCGCATCCTTCTCATGCTGCCGGTTCTGTTCCCGCTTCTGGGTTTCCGAACCGTTCCAACCAATCCTCTCTACATCGGCATCACCGCAGTCGGCGTAATCGGAGCCTGGGCCTGGATCGTGTTATCCCGGAAAGCCCTCGCCGAGAAAATCCCCCGGGGTATCGCCTTTCTCATCGCTGGCATTGCCTTCTACGACGCCGCTATCCTTGCCTTCGCCGATTGGCGTGCTGCATTTGCCGCCCTGGCCTGCTTTGCCCTGACCTTGGGATTACAGCGTGTCGTGCCGGCTACCTGATATCGTTCCATTCTCCCGCAAAGGCGCAGAGGCGCGGAGTAATTTCTCCCTTTGCGCCTTTGCGCCTTTGCGCCTTTGCGTGATGGTTTTTCAGATTTCCTGTCGAAAGAGAGTTGGATGGAGCACCTGACTCTCTTTGGTTATTGACCTTACCCTGTTT
>JAKMGR010000174.1 GCA_022424805.1 Verrucomicrobiales bacterium | reverse complement strand
CACGAATGGCGATCATCGAAAGCGATGACCGTTCCCGGTGACTATCCTACGGTTACATATTGTTCCTCATCTTGGCCGAATGGCGTGGCGCAAACGGCAATTATCTGAGCACATCCAGCAGTTCATCGCTCAGTGCGGCTGACCAGTACACAACCCAACCTCAAAAAAATGCTCATCCCCCAAACTTTGGTGTAGACCCACCCACTGTTGTCAGTGACGGTAATTGAGCCGATCGAAATTACGTAACTCGTTGTGCCTTTATGGCTCCTCCGGTTGGATTCGAACCAACGACCTAGTGGTTAACAGCCACCCGCTCTACCGCTGAGCTACAGAGGAATTTGATTTCACGCTTGGGAAAGACTTTAGAAAAGCGGTACCCCGAGCGGACGGCGAATTTGCGCGCTCACGTGCCTGTTTTCAAGGGGAAAATAAGGAAAATTCGCTTTATACGTAAGATTTCCTGTCCGGACGGAGTTTGCTCTCTGGATGGGTTTGACCTGAACCCACTGAAACGAGATGACGTTCCCTTTGAGCACTTCAGATTCCTCCCGCCGATCATCCGACGATTTTCCGAACCTGATGGCTGATCATCAGCCACGTCTATCCGCTTATATTCGTTCGCTGGTGCTCGATGAACACTCGACGAAAGACATTCTTCAGGAAACCAATGTGACTCTTCTCAAAAAGGCGCGCGACTTCGAGGCCGGAACAAGCTTCACGGCCTGGGCCTTCCGAGTCGCCTATTTTGAAGTGCTCACATTCCGACGCAAGAAGGGTCGCGAAAAGCTTCACTTCAACGACGAACTTGTCGAATCCATCGCCGAAACCGTCGAACGCGTTTCCCCGGACTACGAAAACAGGCTTGAGGCGCTAGGCCAATGCATCCGCGAACTTCCGGATCGGCAGCGCGAGGTCATCGAGCGCCGCTATCTACGATCGGAGTCCGTTCAGGATATCGCTTCTGATCTTGGCTTCAAAGCCAACGCCGCTTCCCAGCTTCTCCACCGTGCCCGGACTAACTTAGTCAAGTGCGTCACCAAACAGACAGCCACGAAACCTACCTCTCCCACCTCTTTTGACTCATGAACTCTTCACCCGACAAATCGGAAGAACTTTCCCGACTGGCGAGCGCCATGCTCGATAGGCAAATCGCTGATGCCGATCTGGCGCGACTCGCTGAATTGCTCCGCGACGATCCGGAAGCACATGCCGAATTCGTGAGATTGTCTGAACTCCACGCCATGTTGGAGTCGGAACCTGCGATTCAGAAATCGCTTCTCGAGGATCAACTGCCAGAAAATGTGGTTTCTCTCTCGGGAACCATTCCCGTCCCCGCGCCTCAGTCTTCGGAAGAGCATATCCCCCACCCTCGTTGCGGGTGGAAAATCGCTCTTGGCCTCGCCGCTGCGCTGGCTCTTGGATTCTTTCTTTCACAGCAGAAAGGCCGCTTATCAGATGCTTCCCCATCGTTGGCCCAGGTTGAACCTGTGTTGAAATCGCTCGATGGCCCGACCGTTGATAGCGATACCCTTCCAGCGGAAACATATCTTCCAGACGAAGAAAAGCCGGAGTCTCAATACGAACGTGCCATTCTTACCTCGCTCGGCTCGGGTTCCCAGCAACGCCCGCCGACGAATTTTACGGCAGAACCCTCGGCCGACCGAGAAAAACTTTCCTACAATCGCGACATTCGCCCAATTCTCTCGGACAACTGCTTTTCCTGCCACGGTCCCGATGAGCACGGACGAAAAGCAAACTTGCGACTCGACACCCGCGACGGAGCCGCAGAAGGAGAGACTGCTGCCGTTGTCGCCGGGTCACCGGACGAGAGCGAACTCATTGCTCGCATCCTGACGACCGATGTCGACGACATCATGCCTCCACCCGATTCGCACAAGAAGCTGAATCCTGCGCAAATTGATCTACTGACGCGCTGGGTCACAGAAGGAGCGGAATACGAGGATCACTGGGCGTTTCTCCCCATTGCCAATGCGGCTCCCGAGGACCTCGAAGTATCGGCGATCGACTATTTCGTCGACCGCAAACTGGATCGCCACCGACTCTCTCGTACACCCGAGGCAGACCGCCGCACACTGCTTCGCCGCATTACACTGGACCTGACCGGGCTGCCTCCAACGCCGGAGGAAATTGAGGCATTTCTCGCCGACACCTCTGATGAGGCCTACGGGAAAAAGATCGATGAGCTGCTTTCCCGTCCCTCTTTTGGAGAACACCGCGCTCGCTACTGGCTCGACGCGGCCCGATTTGGAGACACCCACGGCCTCCACCTCGACAACTATCGCGAGATGTGGCCCTACCGGGATTGGGTCATCAATGCGTTTAACGAGAATATGCCTTTCGATCAGTTCACGATTGAGCAAATCGCGGGCGATCTACTTCCCGACGCCACCCAATCTCAACAAGTCGCGACCGGATTCAATCGCTGCAACGTGACGACCTCCGAGGGTGGCGCGATTGAAGAAGAATTCCTGGTTCGCTACGCCGTCGACAGGGTCGCGACGACAGGGACCGTCTGGATGGGGCTAACAGCCGGGTGCGCTCAGTGTCACGATCACAAATTCGATCCGATGACGATGAAGGATTTTTACAGCCTTCTCGCATTTTTCAACAATACCACTCAGCCTGGAATGGACGGCAATGCGAAGGATTCGCCTCCTGTGGTCAAGGTGTGGAATTCTCCCGAACAGAAAAAGAAAGCCGATGATCTGCGAGCAAAAATTGCCGGAGTGAAGAAGTCAGTCGCAGAGTTGCTGAAGACTTTTGTCCCCGGTGAAATGACTTTCGAAGA
>JAKMGR010000170.1 GCA_022424805.1 Verrucomicrobiales bacterium | reverse complement strand
GGAGAGAGTGATCTTATCCGAGCCGGAGGTGATCGCGAGGTTCATCGCGTGACTGGAGCCAGGAAGAGAGGGTAGTTTGGCTTTCCATCTTCCGTCGGCGTCAGCCTTTGCTGCGATCGCTTTTCCAGCGAAATTGATGCTGACTCCGGCATTTGGCTCCGCCCAGCCCCAGATTGGGTTCTCCATGTCCCGTTGCAGGACCATGTGGTGGCCAAAAATGGAAGGGAGCTTCAGTTCTGCCTGTGCAAAAGTTGCAGAGAAAGAAATGGCGATAGCGGTAAAAAGAAAGGCAAAGCGATTCATGGAACGGGTTTTAAGGAAAACGCCGCAGCGGCGCAACCGTTAATGACAACGTTTTTGCGGCAATCCGAGAGGATTACCCATCGAGTTCGATAATCGCCTTTCTGAGGGTAGCGTCAGCGACTGTCTTACCGAATTTGTTCGGAACGTCTCCCAGTGCCATTCGATGAGTGATCCACGGTGAAGTATCGATGCATCCGTTCTCGATCTGCGCGATGACATCATGGAGTTCCGCATTTGTAGCATTCCGGCTCGCGAGAAGAGAAATCTCCCGCCGATGGAAGTTGGGGTCGTCAAAACTGAGTTCGCCTTGAAAGAGCCCGACCAATACGATGCGGCCGCCATGAGCGATCAACGGAAAGGTTGCGGCCATAGAGTGTTGACTCCCTGTTGCGTCAAAGATCACGGTTGGTAATTTTCCTCCAAACGGCTCGCGGAGGGATTGTTCCAGATCGTTTTCCGGATCCACCTGAATCGTTTTCTCAACTCCAAAGCCATCACGGCAAAAAGCGAGACGTGATTCCGACAAGTCGGCGACTGCGATATCTGAAGTGTGGAGTTGGAGAAATGTGAGAATGCTGAGACCGATCGGGCCCGCTCCAAAAATGAGCACGGAGTCCGCGTCGTTTACCTGAGAGCGCCCGACAGCGTGCCGCCCGATTCCCAGCATTTCGACGAGTGCAAGCTGATCCGCACTGGCAGAAGTCGATGGAAGGAGCTTTTCGATCGGGACGTTGATTTCCGGTCGCATTCCGCCATCGCAATGCACGCCGAGGACCTGAAGGTCTTCGCAGCAGTTTGTTTTTCCGAGTTTCGAAGCAGGGGAATTGGGATTGTTGAGATAAGGTTCGACGGAAACAAGGTCTCCTATCGACAGCTCTGAATCACCGTTTAGTGAAATGATTTCTGCTGCCAATTCGTGACCGAGTATCCGCGGATACTCGAAGAAGGGCTGTCGACCGTGAAAGGCGTGGATATCGGTTCCGCAAACTCCGATGCGGCGGATGCGAACTCGAGCCTCGCCAATTGAGGGCTCGGAAAGCGGGTCAGGGACGGTCGTGAAGTGGCCGGGTGTTTCGAGGCTGATTGCGGACATCTGGAAAAAACGTTGAACGCTCAACCTTGAATATTCAACGTCCAAGTTGTGCTGAGTATCGTGCGTTTTGGAATAGCTTACTCTGACTCCGAAGCTCCGGCCGGAGCCACTCGAATCGAGTAGTCATCGAAGTGAACATTGTTCACATAGGTGGTGACGCTGACGGAGGCCTTCGTCATGTTGGTGATTCGCTCAGATGCGAAGCTGCCTGCCTCATCATCATCTAGGTAAACTGTGAGAGTGCCGCCCTTGGTTCGGATCACAAGATTGTGCCATTCATCCTTCTTTCTCTCGAGGTCGTGCTGCCGAACTCGGCTTTGCCGTCCGGTTGAATCTATTGCCCGTCCATAATCGTCTTGGCCTTCGAGGTGGATTTTCCGCTGCCGGCTCCCTGGGGCAGTGTCATTTCTTCAGCCTGTGTCCAAGTCTCACCAGTCATGGGAGCAAAGAAGGAGCGATTAGTAATCGTCTGATTCTGAAAGAGGCTGTGTCCGGAATACATGAAGGTCAGGAGGATAATGATGAAATGGGCTTTCATGTTGGGAATGATGACGGTATTTCTAGCTGACTGGGCAGGGGTTCAAATCGCGGAAAAAGTCGTTCCCCTTGTCGTCGACGAGAATGAAGGCGGGGAACTTTTCCACATCAATTTTCCACACGGCTTCCATTCCGAGTTCCGGAAAGTCTAACACTTCCACCTTTTTGATGTGGTTCTGTGCAAGGATCGCAGCAGGGCCACCGATGGATCCGAGATAAAATCCACCGTGCTTTTTGCAGGAATCACTAACCTGTTGGCTGCGGTTTCCTTTGGCGATCATGACCATGGAGGCTCCATGGGATTGGAATTGCTCGACGTAGGGATCCATCCTGCCTGCGGTTGTCGGACCGAACGATCCGCTCGGCATGCCGTCGGGCTTCTTGGCCGGGCCGGCGTAGTATACAGGATACTGTTTGAAATAGTCGGGAAGATCTTTTCCGTCTTCGATCATCTCCCGCAGTTTGGCATGGGCGATATCACGGGCGACGACGATAGTACCAGTGAGTTCGAGGGCGGTGGTGACGGGATATTTGGAGAGCGTTTTGAGGGTTTCCTCCATTCCGGCATTCAGGTCCACCGGGACACCATGGAACTGATGGTCGCGCCATTTGTCTGGGATGTATTGTCCGGGGTTCGTCTCGAGCTGTTCGAGAAATGCTCCGTCCTTCGTGATCTTGGCCTTGGCCTGCCGGTCGGCAGAGCAGCTGACTCCAAGGCCTACAGGGCAACTGGCGCCGTGGCGGGGAAGTCGAATCACGCGTACATCGAGGGCGAAATATTTCCCTCCAAACTGCGCGCCGATTCCGACTGCACGGGCTTGTTTGAGAAGTCGCTGCTCCATTTCCACATCACGAAAGGCCTGCGCTTTATCACTGCCCTCCGTAGGAAGCTCGTCGTAGTAGCGCGTCGAAGCGAGCTTCACTGTTTTGAGCGTGGCTTCTGCACTTGTGCCGCCGACAACAAAAGCCATGTGATAGGGGGGGCAGGCGGAAGTGCCGAGTGTCGCCATTTTTTCGACAGCCCAGTCGACGAAGGTCTTTTCATTAAGTAGAGCTTTTGTTTCCTGGTAGAGGAATGTCTTGTTGGCCGACCCGCCGCCTTTGGTGATGAAGAGAAACTCGTAGGCATCTCCCTCGGTCGAATAGAGTTCGATCTGCGCTGGCAGGTTGCTCTTCGTATTTACCTCATCGAAGAGATTGAGAGGCGCCATCTGTGAGTAGCGTAGATTTTCCTCCTGATAGGTTTTCCAGATGCCGGCAGCGAGTGCCTCTTCGTCGTTTGCATCGGTCCAGACTTGCTGTCCCTTCTTGCCCATTACGATAGCTGTGCCGGTATCCTGACACATCGGCAAAATGCCGTGTGCCGCAATCTCCGCATTTCGGAGAAGGGTCAGCGCGACCATCCGATCATTGTCTGTTGACTCCTCGTCGTCGAGAATCGCTGCGACCTGCTTGAGATGAGAAGGGCGCAGCATGAAGGAAATATCCTTCACTGCTTCGTTTGCGAGCCGGGTCAGCGTTTCGGCTGAAACCTTCAGAATTTCTCGTCCTTCAAACTCGGAAACTTCGATGCCGTCGGTCGTGAAGAGCCGATAATCTGTTTGATCGGGACCGAGCGGAAACGGCTTATGATAAGTAAAATCAGACATGGTGAGAGAACAGGTTTCGGAAACCTTCTCACCAGCATCTCTACAATGCAAATCCGGCTTCGAAATCCCTTAAGCCCGTTTTGGACGTGGCTGATCGGGATCAGAAATGTGTGCCCAGGTGTGGAC
>JAKMGR010000124.1 GCA_022424805.1 Verrucomicrobiales bacterium | reverse complement strand
CCCTGCTTCTGGGTCTTGATCGATTCGAGCACGGGCTGGCAGGTATTTTTTAACTCCCAGAAATAGTCGACAGGTCGGCCGGTCCGGTAGCCGCGAATGCCGCGCTCGACTTCACCGTTAGGATTGAAGATGAGCGCGTTGGGGTAACCGCGCACTTTGAATTTTTCTTTGACCCGTCGTAGCGAATCGGGCGCGTCGGTAATGTTTCTTGGGTAAACCAGGTAGCAAATGATGAGGTGCTCTTTGACGTATTCGTTGAAGCTCTTGGTGGCGAAGACTTCTTTGGAAAGAGCCATGGCCTGTGTGTTCCACATTCCGGTGAAGAGAAGCAGGAGTGGCTTCTGCTCACGCTGGGCACGGGCGAAGGCATAGCTCGGATTGATTTCCCACCAGGCACTTTCGGGATCGTCAGGGAATACTTTGGCTCGCTCGGGTCGAGTATTTTCAATCACGCTCCCTCGTGATTGCATAGCCGATACGCTGGTCCCCATCGGTTTTGCAGGGCGTGTCGGAGGAACTTTGTTGATAACAGGCCGACTCGCCATTCCGGGAGTTGCCGGGGTCGCCCGCGGGGTTACGCCGGGTGTTCCATCCTGCCGGGCAAAGCCTGCGGCGGGGGGAAGATTTCCGCTCGCTTGCGGTGGAGGGCCTGTTGGCTTGGCACGAACGGGTGCCGAAGTTGGATTTTGTGGAGGAGTGGTAGTTGGCGATGCCGGAGTCGCCGGAAGATTGGTTGGTGTGGGTGGAGTCGTGGGTGCCTCGACACGCTGACTGTTCTGCGCGAGTCCTTGACAGACAAATACTCCCATCAGCGATGTGATGGCAATCAGGTCAAAGATTGGCCGAAAGAATGTAGGGTGGCGACGCATTCTCGTATTCTCTGCGCGGGTGTTTCGTTCACAATATTGCATCGTTTTTCGCGATAGGGAAATTGACATTCGGGAAAGACTTGCTCATTTTGGCGCTCCTTCCCCCATGGGGGCGACTTCGTTGAAGCCGCGATGCAGAACCGAGACACGAAACCTTCTCCGGCCCGGCCGGCTCACCAGATCTTTGTCTTCGGGTTACTTTTTGTAACCTGGACGATTCTCTCTGGTTTTTTCGATCCGTTTCACCTGACTCTCGGCGTGATTTCCTGTGGTCTTGTCACCATCATATCAGCGGACTTGCTCTTTGAGTATCGGGATACTCCGATTCTTTTTCGTTTTCGGCAGGCGGGTCGGCTGATCGCCTACCTTTTCTGGCTCCTGTGGCAGGTGGTGCTTGCGAACTATCACATTCTGAAACTTGCGATGGGTTCGAAGGATCGGGTGCAGCCACAGTTTGTCCGCTGCAAGACTTCGCTGAAATCGGACTTTGAGAAATACCTTCTCGCCAATTCGATTACGCTGACTCCAGGAACGGTCACGACCAAGATTATGGGTGACACATTTTACATTCACGCGATCGATGATGTTTCGGCGGCTGGTCTTGAGGGCGAGATGGAACGTCGCATCGCCCACATTTTTTCGACGGCACGGAAAAGTTCAACGTCTGGAGAATCCTGAAACATGACCTTCGATCATTTCTCCATCGGGGTCGGACTTGCCCTTTTTGTCTTTATGCTTCCTGCAATGTGGCGGATGTCAGTGGGGCCTACTGCTCTGGATCGCATTGTCGCAGTGAATGTCATCGGAACGAAGACGGCTGTGCTGCTTGTCGTAATCGGAGTGGTCTTTCATCGCGTGGAGATGTTCGTCGATTTCGCCTTGGCGTATGCGCTTTTGAATTTTACCGGATCGCTCGCAGCGGCTCGCTTTCTCCACAAAACGAAATCGAGTTCTGAGATTTTTGAAGAGGAAGGGGGAGCAGAGTCATGATCATCACGATCATCAGTGCTATTCTGATACTTTTAGGGGTTGTTTTCTTTTTCGGTGCCGCGTTGGGCATCGTGAGGTTTCCGGATTTTTACTCGCGCACTCACGCAGCGGGAAAAGGCGACACTCTGTCGAGCTTTCTCGTGATCCTCGGTTTCGCGGTATACCAGTTGAAAGATTTCCACAGCTTCTCCCACGATTGGCCGATTCTGCTGGTGATTCTGAAGCTGCTCGCGGTTTCACTCTTCATTTTCATGACTAGCCCGGTTAGCACTCATGCCCTGATGGACGCCGGTTGGGAAGACAAGGTGAAACCGGAAATCGGAGAAGGGAAGCCGAATCACCTCAACGATGATAGCGAGAAATTTTAACCACGTGCGACTGTGATTTTTGCCTTCGACATCATCATTCTCGTGTTTCTCGTGATCGCCGCGATCATTTCGTTGAGCGTGAAGGATCTTCTCAGCGCTTCGATGATTTTCGGGATTTACGGATTCTTGATCTGTCTGCTCTGGGCAGAAATGGGGGCGGTCGACGTAGCTTTTACGGAGGCGGCAGTAGGAGCTGGAATCAGCGCAGTCCTGATGGTTGCGACAGTTTTTAACACGAAGCGGAAATCTTCAGACTGATGCGGCTTTCCAGCATATTTGCGATTATCGCAGTGGTGATTACCGGGGGTATCCTACTCTACGGGGTGTCGGATTTTCCGAGCTTCGGAGATCCAAAATCTCCTGCGAATGCCGCCGTGCCGGGCAGTGAGAGCGTCTCTCAATATTTCATCACGAAGAGCTACAAGGATACCAAGGTGCCGAATCTCGTGACCTCGGTTCTCGCTGACTACCGGGGCTATGACACGATGTTTGAAACGGTGGTGATCTTCGCTGCGGGAATGGCAATTTTTGCGATCCTCGGTTCGGTCGGAGGGGAGAGTCAACCTCGAGTCCAGGAGGAGGAGTCTTCCTTTGTCGACGGTGATCACAGTCGAATCATTGTTGGGACGACTTGTCGTTTGCTTGTGCCGGTGATTCAGGTTTTCGCTCTCTATGTGATTGGTCACGGACACTATAGTCCGGGCGGTGGATTCCAGGGGGGGGTGATTCTTGCCGCAAGCTTCATTATCATCGCGCTGTCTTCAGATCTGGATGCCGCGCTTCGCAGGCTCAGTGAGGTGAATTATCTCCGCCTTGCCTGTGTTGGAATTTTGATCTATGCCGGATTCGGAGTGCTTTGCCAGGTATTGGAAAGCAACTTTCTCGACTACGGCGTGCTGCAACCTATTTTGCTGACGGACGGACCGGAAATGGCTCGTTCTCACAGTATGCTCGGGGTGGAGATTGGTGTCGCCTTCACTGTCACAGCGATCATGTTCGCCATCTACGCCAACCTATCCAGTCGAGGGACGCTCCGTGACGGGCTCTAAATTATGGCCGAATTTTTTGAACAGACTCTGCAACCGCATTTCAACTTCTGGATTTATGTGATCTTGATGATGATTGGTCTTTGGGCGTTGATCGCAAAAAACAATCTAATCAAGAAGCTGATTGGAATGTCGATCTTCCAAACGGCGATCATATTGTTCTACGTGTCGCTGGGCGTGAAGGAAGACGCGACGATTCCGATTCTGGATCCTTATGGTCAAGCGGAGCATGCCGCTGCAGATGCAGAGGGGGCCGAGACCGAGGGTGAGAAAAAGCGGGACAGTTATATCGGGAAGAAATCGCCGGATCCGGACACGATGGCGAATCCACTTCCTCACGTGCTGATGCTGACGGCGATTGTTGTCGGCGTCGCAACACTAGGGGTCGCTCTATCGATTACGCAGATGATCTTCAAGGAATTCGGGTCCTTGGAGGAAGATGAAATTCTGGAAATTGTGAAAGGCGGGGGTGTTGATGACTGACCAGATCCCTGCCATTCTAGTTCTCGCTCCGCTTTTTGGGGCGATGATTATCGGCCTCGCGGGGCAGAGGGATCACCGTGCCTGCTTTCCGGTTACGTTGGTGTCTTTGCTAGTAACACTTTTCGCTTCTATCGGAGCCGTTTTTACTGTCATCGAATCTGGCCCGATTGATTATTTCATGGGCGGATGGGAGAAGCCGATTGGAATTGGTATCCACCTTCGCATTGATTCGTTGAATGTACTTCTGCTAGTCGCCATCGCGATTGTGGCTGTGTTGGTAGCGATTTTTTCGATTCGTCGCATCGGGGACAAAAACGCGGAGAAAACTCCGCATTTCTATTCGCTATACCTTCTGCTCTGCGTGGGGCTTTTCGGGATCACGATCGCCGGGGATGCTTTCAATCTCTTTGTCCTCGTCGAGGTTTCGTCCTTGACGAGTTACGGGCTGATTGCAATGGGGAGCTCGCGGCGAGGGACGCTTGCCGCTTTTAACTACGTGCTGATGGGCACGGTTGGTGCGTCGTTTTATCTGCTTGGGGTCGGCTATCTCTATTTGATGACGGGATCGCTGAACATGCAGGAAATCCACAGTATTTTCGTGGCGAATCCTGACATCGCTTCATCCAAGGCGGTCGCCATTTCGTTTATCCTCATTCTCATCGGAATCTGGATCAAAATGGCGTTTTTCCCGCTCTACGGTTGGCTGCCGAACGCCTACAGCTATTGTCCGTCGAGTAGCGCCTGCATTCTTGCCCCGCTGATGACAAAAATTTCCGTCTACGTTATGATTCGGGTAATGATCAGCGTCTTCGGACTGGGATGGGTGTTTGCTTCTCCTGGCTACAGCAACCTTGTCGTCTGGCTCGCGGTGATTGCGATACTGGCCGGGTCGATGCTGGCTCTGGCGCAGCGGAAGATCAAAAAGATGCTCTGCTACCTGATCGTCGCCGAGGTTGGCTACATGGTCGGCGGTGCCTGGCTTGCGGATGAACAGCTGTGGGGGCTGACTGGGTCGCTCTATCACATCCTCGCTGATGCAGCCATGACCTTGTGTCTCTTCCTCGCGGCGGGCATTTTCGCGAAGCGTTTCAATGCGATTGAAATCGACGACCTCGAAGGGCTTTTTAAAAAGGCGCCCTGGACTGCGGCCGGTTTCGTGGTGGGTGCTCTCGCTATGATTGGGGT
>JAKMGR010000122.1 GCA_022424805.1 Verrucomicrobiales bacterium | reverse complement strand
TCCCTGGACAGGTCGCGGGTGACTGTTTGCTGGCGCGAAACATCTGCGTAGGCGGAGGCTCATCGATCGAGAAGATCGCCTTTACCGAATACAGCGATGATGGATCAATTCGCCTCAAAGAAATGTTCGAGAGGGTGGCCCACCTTCTCCAGGACGAAGATGTAATGGAACGTGCCATCGCTAAGTCACAAAAAAGAGCTCGAAAAAAGCTCAGCTTTGAGGCCATCACCCAGCAGCTAGCTTCCTGGAGAGTCCTTCAATAAATCAGAAGCCATCGCTGAGCAGCCGAGAATACCGGCGGTGTTTCCGAATCTCGCTGGAACAATAGCCAGGTGATCATAGCACTCTACCGTGAGTGATTCTTTCAAGCGTGTCATCAAAGGATCGAAAAGCACTTCACCGGCATAGGCCACTCCTCCACCGATAACAATCGCATCGGGATTGAGCAGGTAGACGGTGCTCATCAGGCAGGACGCAAGATAGGTCGCCACTCGCTCCCATGCTTCCTTCGCGACCTCATCTACTCCACGAGCCAGATCCGCTAGCGCTTCTGGAGAGTGATCTTCGGGAACAGGCACTCCTTTCGCTTGATACATTTTCGTGGCCATTTCTTCGATCTGTCGATTGCCGATGTAACGCTCCAGTGCACCCGAATTCCCGTAAGGTCCCTGAACCCCGCTGAAATCAATGCTCATCTGGCCGATCTCACCGGCGGCGAAGGCAGTGCCGCGATAGATTTGATCGTTGAGAATAAGCCCCCCGCCGACACCTGTTCCCAGCGTCACACAGACGACATTGTGATAGCCTTTGCCTGCACCGTATTTCCACTCCGCGAAGGCCATGCAATTGGCATCGTTATCCAGAACCGTAGGCAACCCAGTTTTTTCGCGAATGCGGTCACACAAGGGAATGTTCGTCCAGCCATCTACATTCGTCAGGTTGTAGGTCATTCCAGTTGGAAAGTCGACTGCCCCCGGCACCCCAATACCGATTGCTTTCACATCAGGGTGCGTTTCGCGAATGCCTTGCACCTCCGCAACGATTGCCTCAATCAGCGCATCGGGTCCACGAAACTCCTGCGTCGGAATTCGAGATACCTCAGATAGTAGATTTTTTCCCTCGACTACAGCGAGCTTCACGGAAGTTCCTCCAAAATCGACACCAATTACCTGCGGATTACTCATGGGGAAAATTCAATCCTGCGATCCGGATCAAACCCTTCATCGTCAGTTGAGGATCGATTGTTTCTATCTCAGAAAAATTCTCAGCGATCAATGATGCATATCCCCCCGTCGCGACCACTTTGCAATCACCGTTTCCCATCTCTTCCGATATTCGGGCCAGAATTTCGCGAACCAACCCACGATACCCGTGAAACGCTCCCGACTGCATCGCATGTTCCGTTGTTTTTCCGATCGCACCGTTCGGACGCTTCAGTTCGATCTCAGGAAGCAGGGCGGTCCGCTCATGCAGGTAATGCCGCATTGCACCGAGGCCAGGAGCAATCACCCCGCCGATGTAGGCAGGTCGATCATCAATAATATCAAAAGTCACCGCAGTCCCAAAGTCTACCACCACGACCGACTCGCCCGGATACAAATCTGCAACTGCCGCAGCATTTGCAAGACGGTCTGCACCAACGGTCGAGGGATCGGGAAAATCCACTTCCACACCGAGCGATACCTGATGGGACACTTCGATCATTTCCTTCCCCGAACATGCATCCCGAATCGCATCGCAATGCCGCGGCACGACCGAGGCTAAGACCGCTCGCTCCCAGGTCCAGGCTGAAAGCAATTCCCCGATTTGCTCCACAGAAACATCGGCAGAAAAGAGAGCTTCATGCGCGACAAGTTTCCCCTTCGAAACGAGGGCAAATTTCGTTCGGGTATTGTTGTCGTTGATGAGGAGAAATTCGCCGTTCATACCGCCTCACGAACCAATCTCCTTCGCAGCCAGATCGGCCTCTGCCTGTTCCTCCTCGAAAAAGAGGTGAATCTTTTCCGCTGGCTGCTCCAGCCAGAATCGAACCGTAACCAGCGAAGGCTCCTCCGGATCGACCACTTGATTCGATTGAAACGGGGAAAAAAAATGGGGGACGACGGCTCCCGTTTCTGTTTCCGCGCGCAGCGAAGTTTCATCGAGAACCACTTCCACTCCGCTATCGGATCGCGCAAGCAATGTTACCTCTATAATCCGACCTGCATCCGAGCCAGCATCTACCCGAACTGACTCGATCCGAAAATTTGGAGTCACCTGCTCGGCCTCAGGCATCTCGTTCTCGGACTCCTCCTCGGGCGTCTCTTTTTTCAGGGCCCCTTCAATGACAGCTATCTTTCCTTCAACAGGCACCCCTTCCTCCTCTGAATTCGTCTCCGGCCGGAATGCCGAATAGAACACGAACCCGACTACCGCGAGCAGCAGCCAGATTTCGAATCGTTTCAGGATGACCAGGTATTTCATTCCGCAGGCCCACTCTCGCCATCACGGCCTGTTTGTTCAACTCCGAAAAAACGCACCTTCGATGCTACCATTGATACCACCCACGAAATGTGGTTCAATTCTCTTGTGAGAATTCTCCCCTTACTCTTCCTCTCTGCTCTCTTTCCTGGTTATCTGGTTGCACAAACTCAGGTTCCTGATGCTCCAGTGCCTGACGCACCCTCGATCCGCGCCGCTGCGGTGAAACCGGAAAAGCTGAAAGCGATTTTCCAACCCGGAAAAACTTACCGTTTCATAAACAAAACGAATGTCCGCATGCAACTCCCCGGACGTGGCATTCGCGAGATGGTGCTCGAGCACCAGGCCCGATTCGATTCCTCCGCCCGAGCCGATGGGAAAAGCGGCGCGCAGATAAAGGCGAGGACGGAACGCCTTGCTGTTGAGGTTCGCTCCGGCGAAAAACAACTTACCTTCGACTCCCTGAAGCAGGAAGACAGGGAAACTCCGATCGGAAAACACTTTCTCGGTTCACTTAATCGCTGGGTCGACCTCACCTTGAACAAAGACTATCGCGTCACCAATGCCATCGAAGGCGGACGTGCCGGAGTTGCGACCCCACTCCCTGGATTGCCCCAGTTTGGACCGCGGGAATTGCAGAAAATCGTCGCCCAGATCCCACAAGGATTGCCCGAGGACGAGGTAGCTCCTGGAGATGAATGGATCATCAAAGGCAGCCGCGACGTGGGCAATGTTGGCACGCTCGGCTTCGAAGTTACCTACATCCACGCCGGAGCTGTCGAATACGAAGGCTTCAACTGCATCCAGATTGATCTTAGCGGAAGGCTGACCGGAGACGTTGCCCTCCCGTCTGCAAAAGCCAATCCACTCGCAAATGACCGCATGGATTTTCAGGGTACCAGCCTGAGTGGTCGGATCCTCTTTGAACCGACGGAAAAAACCGTCCGCCTCAGCGAGCAATCCATCAGCATGCTCATGGAGGTACCGACACAACCCGGTCAGGCACCAATGCAGGTTCCTGTCGAGCAGCAGATCAACCTGCGATTGCTCCACGTCATTCCGAGCCCTCAATAGTGAGGGAACTCGGCGGCGATACCGTTTGCGGTGCTTCGAGGTGACGGATGAAAAACTCGACCATCTCCTGGTAATGATCGTCGCCTCCCTCAGCCAATACGTTGGAGTGGTAGGCGTCGGGAATCTCTCTCCAGACGATCTCGCGCCCTTTCGCTGCGCGTAGAATCCGAAGAGAATGCTCAGCTGGAATGACTTCATCGAGCAATCCGTGCATCAGGTAGATCGGCACATCTGAGCGCGGCACATCATCCTCTGGGCGTATCGCGAGAGGATCGAATCCAGCCCGCCATCCACCCAGACGCATCGAGACGTGAATCAAAAAATCGGGAAGTGCCGGATGCAGCCCACGATTGGCCGAACGTGTCACAATTTCTTCGAGAGATGCAAACGGGGCCACCGTTACAACTGCCCTGACCTGCGGCAAATCGGGAAGTGTCTGCAGAATCACCGATGCTCCCAACGAATTACCAAACGCTCCAATGGGACCGAGCGATTCCCCTGCATCCCTCAGCCGCTTCTCGACTGTGGAAATCACCTCGGGAAAATCCTGTTTCTCCCGCAAACCAAACGAGCAATACTGCCCACCACTAGCCCCATGTGCTCTCGCATCATAGACGACGCAGCGGAAGTCAGCGGCTACGAATCGCTTCGCGACCCAGAGCAGATTCTCCTTTCGCCCACCGCGACCGTGCAGCAGGAAAATGGTTCCTCGCCGCCCTGCAGGAGGCAAAATGCCAGCATCAACGAGCCGCGCCTCCATTGCCCGCGTTTTCTCGGCCGCCCCCATTTCTTCCGCTCGCGTTGCCACAATCGCATCAAGCACAACGCCGTCACGCAGCCTCACGGAAATGGGTTCAAGATCTAGCCCGAACTCGGCCGGGTTGGCCAGCAGTTCGTGATGTCGATCTTCCAGCGGACGACGCTTCGGCACGATAAATCGAGTCGAGCCAATCCAGGTCAGGATAAATCCAACCAACAAAACGGTCGCGAGCGGTATCCAGAAAATCATCGCTCGAGATCGGAGACGCAGGGGAAGATTTGCCATGCCGCCTGATACGAAAGATCAGGCAACAATCTTTCAGCCCATCAATTCGTAGCCAGTCACGCTGAGTGCGTAAATCGCGGCGGTTTCGCTCCGCAAAATGATCGGCCCCAGCGATAACGGAGAAAAACCGCCTCCCAGGGCAGTCGAAACTTCCGCCGGAGTAAAATCGCCCTCCGGCCCCACCATCAGAGTCGCCGCGTCAGGTCGCGTATTCTTTTCCGAATCCCAATCGGCGAGAATGTCTTTTAGCGAGCGCGATTCGGGGCTGATCGCCGCGACGATACGAAATTCGTCAGAGGTTCGTTTCACAAAATCATTCACCGTCGCCGGGGTATCGACAACGGGAAGCCAGTTCTGCCCGCACTGCTTGCAGGCCTCGATCGCGACGCGCTGCCACTTCAATCGCTTCTTCTCCAGATCATCCATGTCGATCTGCACCACCGTCCGCTCTGATAGCAGAGGGATGACCCGAGACGCTCCGAGTTCCGTAGCCTTCTGAATGATCAGGTCCATGTTTTTCCCCTTCGGAATCGCCTGTCCCAGGGTCAGCTGCGCGGGGGGACGTTCTGTTTTGCTGATCAGCAGGGGCTTCAGTTCGACCCGCTTCTTCGAACTCGAAGTAATCTCCGACTCCGACTCATTTCCCTCGCCATCAAAAACCACGATTCGATCGCCCTCACGACACCGCATCACATCGTGACAGTGGTGAGCTTCCTCTTCCGAAAGCGCAAGGGACTCGGGATTCCAGTCAGCAGCGGGGATATAAAAACGGTGCGTAGCCATGGATCAAAAACTTTCAGTAAAACGGAATCAGCGCATTTGTCCAACGCTTGCTCGATCTTGCAGGGTTCAATCGCTGGCCCAACCCTACTCGATTTCTCACCATACCCCGTTGGGTCGGAAAGAACCGACCGGTAGCACGAGGGAGATTTGAACTCCCGACCTTAGGCTTATGAGTCCTCTGCTCTACCCCTGAGCTATCGTGCCATGCCGGTTTCGCATGTCGAAAGACACACGGCCGCATTTGCGGCGGGTCGTAAGAAACTTTTTTCCAGCGAAAAGTCAAGGGCTATGTCTGAGGCAAATGATCATACTTCCACCCAGCTCAAGCCCCAGGCAATCACCAGCGGAGCGGTGAAAATTCCGACGATGGAAGTCGCGATCACCACCTGAATCGCGACCTGTGGCTGTCCGCCGAAAAGCCGCGCCAGCACGATGGGAAACACGGCCGCCGGCATCCCTGCCTGAACGACGAGGAGTCGTTTCAAGTCATCCGGGATCGGAAGGAAGTTGGCCGCGAAGAGAATCAATCCCGCCGCAAGAACAAGTCGAACCACGATCGCCAAGGACGCCACCCGGAATGCGTCGTGGAAAATTCCCGTTTTGAAATACCGACCGATTGTTGCTCCGATCATGAAAATCGCCATCGGAATTGCGCAGCGGCCTAGCATTTCCATAACCGTCGCGAGAATTTTCGGAATAAACTGATACAATCCGGTGTAGTTCAAAAACAAGGCCGCCATCACCGCAATAAACGGACCATTAATCATCGAGCGAAATCCCGATTTTCCCGCCATTACCGCCATTCCCACAGTCCACATCGCCGTTTCCACGCCGATGCCGTGAACAAAAACCAGACCCGCCGGGCCCGAGTTATCCGGGAACAATTCCAACAGGATCGGCAGCGCAACAAATCCGTAGTTTTGAATCCCGGCGCTGATTGAGAACGTACGTCGCCCCTCTCCTCGTCGGACTCCTCCTATCGTCGCCACAAGCCAGGCAATTCCCATCGCCGTCGCCACCAGCGCGAATCCCAACCCGATTGCCCATAGTGCTGAGGACATCGTTTTCAGCGCCGGATTGCCCGGAATGAGGGAAAGGATAAAGCAGGGAAAAAGAAGATTCAGCCCGAGCTTCATGACTCCGACCTCAACCTCTTCACCGAGCCAACCGCGCCGCTGAAAGGCGAAACCAATTCCGATAATGGTGAATACCGGAACGGTCGCCGAAAAAATCGTAAAATAAGACGTCATGGGAATCCGCTACGATTCGCCACTCTTGTGCTGGTCGCCGCTCGATTTCAGCAGTCTGTCTTCGACATATCCACGGAACATCAAACCCAAACCGCCTGCCATCAGCACGATGAGCATGATGAGATGCGTGCCTTTGATCGCCATAATTGGGCGGAAACGACTCACCACTTCGACGCCGAGAATAATCAGCCCAAAGCCGACAAGCGCCCAGCCCCACATCTTTCTCACATCGAAAAAGAGCGCAATGACTCCAATGAAAAGCGGAACGAGCACAATCCCCATGGAAGTAGTTTCCATTAAACCACCGCCTCCACCGCCACCACGTCCGCGCGAAATCACTCCGGAAATTAATCCCATGTGACCGGAGGTAAATCTGACCGAATCAAAAAACAGCCAAACGCCAGCGACCGTCAGCACAGCACCAATGAGAAATTTTACTTCGCCGCCAGGGCGGCCTCCGGGATTGAGTTCCATAATGAGGAGTAAAGCGGTATCCTAGGTCCGATTCAACCTCGTTTAGATTCGGGATACGCATACACCCCAGCGCTGGTGCTTGAATTATCCGCAGCCGTGGGGTTTCTTCCATGCATTGAGAACATTTCTTCATTCCCTGTTTTTTCTCTCAGTTGCTCTTTGTCTTCCCTTGTCGTTCGCTGACGACCCTGCCGTAGTCGTCGAGACGGTTACCGCCGTCCGATCGGATTCTGTGCTCTCCGAGTGGCAAATGACGGGAACTGTCGTTTCCAAGCGCAACGCTAAGCTCTCCAGCCGTTCCGAGGGTCTAGTCGAAAAGGTTCTCGTCGATGCCGGCAGCCGCGTGGAAAAGGGCGAAGCTCTTCTCACTCTCGACACTCGGCTTGCCGAAATCGAGCTGGACTTGATCCGCGCGGATATCGAAACAGCGAAGGTCCAGCTTGAAGATGCTGAGCGCGAACGCGAGGAAGTCCGAAAACTCACCAGCAGCGGCGCTTTTGCAAAATCAGAAGCGGCGTCGCGAGAAACGGCGGCCCGAATCAGTGCCGCTGAAGTAAAAGCCCTCGAGATTCGCGAGAAGCAGCAACTGGAACGGATCGAGCGCCATCGTCTCGTAGCCCCCTTCTCCGGGACAATCGCACGAAAAACGACCGAAGCGGGCGAGTGGGTCGAGACAGGGACCCCTGTCCTTGAGCTTATCGAGACGGACTCGCTCTGGTTCGATCTGCAGGTCGCACAGGAATCTCTGGCCGCCGTTCAAGCCGTCGAAAGTGCTGATGTTCAGCTTGATGCTTTCCCCAGCGAAAATCTAAAAGCGAAGGTTGATGTCGTCGTTCCAGTGAAAGACCCCGTTTCCCGAACCTTTCTCACGCGGCTCACTTTTGACGATCCTGAACAACGCGCTTCTCCCGGCATGTCGGGTACTGCGATTCTTCGAGTCCGCCCCGCCAAGTCCACCAGCGTCTCGATCCCTCGCGACGCGGTTATGCGCTATCCCGACGGCAGCGCGAAGGTTTGGGTAGTCACGAAGGAAGATGGCCAAACAATCGTACAATCAATCTCCGTCACCACCGCTAGTGGACTCGGAGAGACGGTGGAGATTCAAGATGGTATGAGGGGCGGAGAACAAGTCGTAGTCCGCGGAAACGAAGGGCTTACCGACGGAGAAACGGTTGAAGCGCGAAAGCAAAAGCCAAAGTCATCATCCGCATCTCTTTGATTCACGATGATCGAATCCCTTTTGCGCCGAGGCACCCTAGTTGCGGTTGTCGTCGTGATGACTCTGCTTCTGGGAATTGTCGCTGCGTTGCGAGTTCCCGTGCAAATGATACCGGACCTCGAGACGCGGGTCATTTCGGTCGATACCGCCTGGCCCAATGCGACACCACAGGACGTGGAAAAAGAAATTCTGATCGAGCAGGAAATCTTTCTCCGCACCCTACCAAACCTCCAGCGAATGACATCGGTCGCGACTACCGGACGAGCGGAAGTCGAACTCGAATTCCCCTACGGAACTAATACCCAGGCTGCGCTCATCGCGGTCAACAATGCGCTCAGCCAGGTTCCATCCTATCCGGAAAACGTCGATGAACCTGTCATCCGCACGGATTCGTTTTCCTACGCCCCGTTTCTCTACTTCCGGACAATTCCTCTCGAGGGCAATCCGAAAAACATCGATCTCGAGATGATGAGGGACTTCATCGACGACGAGATCCGTCCCCCGATGGAACGAGTCGAAGGAGTCTCCCGAGTCCGGCTCAGCGGAGGAGCACCGCGTCAGATTCGAATTGAGGTAGATCCCGCACGACTCGCCGAACGTGACCTTTCTCTCGCCGAGGTGCGCGACGCAATTCGCCAACGCAACACTGACTTTTCTGCGGGAGACCTCGACAGTGGAAAGAGGCGGTATCTCATCCGCACGATAGGCCGCTTCGAAGATTTGGATGACCTGCGGGAACTCATCATCGTGCGACGTGGCGACGCGGTCGTGAGACTTCGTGATCTCGCAACGGTGAAGCTCGATCATGCCGAGCTGAGTCGGAAAAACTACTCCAACGGCGCCCCCAATATCTGGGTTAGTGTCGTCAGGCAGACAGGATCGAACGTCATTGAGATCCGCGATAAAGTGCTCCCACTTGTCGAGCAATTGAACGAGGACATCCTCGCTCCGGCCGGCCTCGAAATGTCGCTCAGCAGTGAAGATGTCAGCTACGTCGAAGATTCTGTCGCCAATGTCGTTCAGAATATCCTCCTCGGCGCAACACTCGCGGCGATTGTGATGTTTCTCTTTCTCCGCTCTGGATCAGCCACTCTGATCGGGATGCTCGGGATGCCGATCTGCATTGTCGCCGGTTTCATCGGGCTTCTCCTTCTCGGGCGCACCATCAATGTCATCTCGCTTGCTGGCATCGCGTTTGCAATCGGAATGACGATAGACAACACCATCGTCGTTCTCGAAAGCATCGCGCAGGAACGGCAAGCCGGAAAAAATCGTTTCGACGCCGCCCGCGATGGAGTCCGCAACGTCTGGTCGGCCGTGCTTTCGGGTACGATGACGACGATCCTTGTTTTTCTTCCCATCCTCTTCATTCAGGAAGAAGCAGGCCAACTTTTCTCCGACATCGGCATCGCGATATCTGCCTCCATCATCGTCTCGATGTTGGTTGCTTTCGCAGTGGTTCCAGTCGCCTCAGCGAATTTGCGGGAGGGAAAAGGCAAGAAAACCCGCCTTTCTACGAAGGGAGATGGCAAATCGCCTCTTCTTCTCCGAGCAATCAATCGACTGGTCGACGCGCCACTGGGACGCCCGCTTTTTCTTGTTCTGGCCATTGCCGCCATCAGCTCCGTTTTCATCTGGCTCGTCCCTCCTGCTGAATATTTGCCTGAAGGAGAAGAAGCAAAAGCCTTCTCTGCCATGACCGCACCACCCGGTTACACGCTGAACGAGATGGACCGCATCGCGAAAGAAATCGAAGCCCAGCTTCTCCCCGCGCTCGACGAGGAGCCCGAAGCCTTTGATCGTGGAGAAACCGAAATCCCGGCCCTCAATCGAGTCGACATCATTGTCCGACCCGGCAAGGTCTTCACCATTGCAGTGACGAAAAATTTCGATCACATCGACGAATATATGGAGAAGATCAACGCGATCTACCGGTCCTACCCCGGGATGCGCGCCTTCTCATCACGAGGTTCGATTA
>JAKMGR010000091.1 GCA_022424805.1 Verrucomicrobiales bacterium | reverse complement strand
GCTTCGAGCGCGGACTGTGGATTGCCGTTTTCAATGAGTGCCGTAGAAAGCTGTTTCACAATCCGCCGCTTTTCGAAGACGTTCGCTTCGCGGTAGGCTCGACGCCAGACATCGACCTGCTTGGTGGTGCTTCCCTGCGAACGGTATACCTTGGCAAGGGTGTTGAGAGTATTGAGCGACGCCTCTGGCTTTGCAGCAAGGCGCTTCAGTTCGCGGACGGCTTCGTCCTCGAATCCGAGCTCGAATCGCTTCTCGGCTTTTTGCTGGAGATACTCATCTTCGTTCGCGGGATCAATTTCAGCCAGATTGGTGAGATGGCGAACCATCAGAGTCGGGCGCTCATTGAGAATCGCCAATTCGAGTAACATTTTCTCTACTTCGTAGACCGGTTTTCCTGCCTCTTCAGTTGCCTTGGTCAATTGGATGTAGCACTCCTGATTATCCTGCAATTTCAGAGCCCACCATGCGGCGCGGTAGCGTAGGCCAGTGGCCTTTTTGTCGTTCGCCGCTTTCTTGATCTGGTCGTAGTAGGCCGTTACTTCCTTTGGTGGAGGCTCGTCGCCGGGCCGATTGACTCGGGAGGCAGCCGCTGCGAGGCGGCGGTACTGAGCGAGGCTTTGAATGGTTCCGTTTTTCAGCACGCTGTCGTCTTCGACGGCGGGGTCCTCGGTGGAATAGTGGCCACGAAGAAGGGAGAAAAGTCGCTGGTCGATATCGGCTCGATCGTCGTAGGAGGAACCAATCTGCCAGAGTGACTCGAGCTGTTTCACTGCCTCGTCGATCTGGCCGGATTCCACGAGTAAATCGGCGCGCGTGGTTTGGAAGTCTTTGTTTTCCGGGGCCAGCTTGATGGCATTTTTAATTGCCTCTACCGCACGGTCGATTTCATCCAACTCGCGAAACGCAACTGCGACCTGATGATAGCGGCGGGCTTTTTCCAGGCTTGCTTCATCGACTGATTCAACAAATCGATCCAGCGTTTCAAAAGACTGCCCTTTCTTACCACGCTCGTGAAGAAACCGAGCCAGTTCGAGCGGCGCGGAAACTCCATCTGTTCCAGCCACGGAGTTTTCCTCGATCTTTCGCAACAGTTTTTCGACGAGTGAATCGAGGTAGTTTTTGCGAGCGAACTCGATGATCTCCCGAATCGCATCGCTATTGGGAGACTCCTTTGCAAGGTAGTCATTCACGACTTCCTCTGCTGCGACCTTGTCCTCATCTCCTAGAGATATATCGGCGCGCAGAAGCATGAGATGCAATGGGTAATCTGTCTGTGTTTCGAGAGCCGATTCGAGAGTCTCTGCGGCGGCTTCATAGCGATCGTTCCGCATCTGGATGTGGGTAAGACGAATGCGGTAGCTCATTTCGCCTGGAAGTTTTTCGACAAGGCGAACCACGGCGGCTTCCTCCCTCGTTGGGTCGGCGACGATTCGGTAGTATTCAGCCAGTTCGTAGAGCGCCTTTTCTGTTGGATTCTCTTCACTGACCGCGGAGCGCAGTTTTTCCTCCAGTTCCGGAAGGCGATCGAAACGCTCGTGTATTCGAACCAGCTGTGCGAAAAGGTCTGCGTAGTCGTGATTCTTGTAGTGAAGCAAGGCGAGTCCTTTTCCCGCCGACTCAACCGCCCCATCAAAATCGCTGATGAACTCGTAAAGACGCGTTAGCGAAGTGAGAGCTTCAAGGCGCAGGCGGGGATCGCCGGACTCCACCAGATCCTCGAGAACCCGGAGTGCCGAGTCTGTTTCTCCGGCCTCCAACAATTGCCCAACGATGCGGGTTCGAAGGTCTTTGCGGCCAGGATGCGCATCAAGGATTTCATTCCACACTTCCACGGCTTTCTCGTTCTGACCCTGCATCCTGTGCAAGGCCGCCTTTCTCAGTCGCAGTGCGATGCCTTCCTCGGCTGCTGCTGGGACTTGATTGGCAAGGCGGGTGTAGAGTGAGAGAGCTTTACTGAAGCGTTTTTGCAAATCGGCAATCTCAGCGAGAGCTCGCAAGGCATGCGGGTTGGCCTCGTTTGTTTCGAGAACGATATCGTAGGCCTCGCGCGCATCGTCGATTTGATCGTTTTTTCGGAGAAGATGCGCGTAGAGCAAGGCGGGGACTTCTCCGCCCTGTGAAGATGCTTTCTCAAAATACTGAATCAGCAGGGGAGTCTGGTCTTTTTTTCGGTATAGCTCCCAGAGTAGGTCGAGCACATCGCCGTAGGCAGGTTCTTTCTGCAAAAGCTTGATGTAGTGATTGGCCAGCCGTGTGTTCGTCTGTGTCCACGGGGCCGCGACGGTTGCTTCTTCGTCTTTTGCTTCCTCTTGGGCAGTAAGCGTGAGCAAACCATTCGCAATGCCGACGGCGAAGAGCGCGATGGATGTCCGAATCAGTTGACTGGTGGGAAATGCTTTCAAATAGTCAACGGGAGGATGGCCCGGGCCTGAACGGTAGGCGCGGCCTCCATTGGCGTCAAATATCACTCCCTCCATGAAACTGCCCCTTTTTCCAGATCGACGCATTTGCAGTTCACATCTTTTCCGGCAACCCTGCAGTGGTCGTTCCGCTCCATGACTGGCTGTCCTATGAGACAATGCGAAATATCGCGATGGAGAATCAGCTATCCGAAACCGCTTTTTTGTCGAAGAAAAATCCGGCTATCGCTTGCACTGGTTCACCCCCGTGACCGAAGCTGACCTGTGCGGTCACGTGACTCTTGCCAGTGCCCACATGCTGTTCGCAGAATTGGGGCACGTGGGAGAAAGCGTTGTCTTTCAATCGCGAAGCGGGCCTCTTAAAGTCAGACGATCGACAATCGGATACGGGATGGGTTTTCCATCCGATCATCCGGAAGCGAATCGTGATAACAAAAGCACCTTGGCCGATGCGCTTGGAGTCGAAGTCAAAGAGGTGCTTCGCGTTTGAATGTCAGGTTGCGGATTGCTTTTACGCGGAGCTGCTTTGCTTCGTGGCCATGGTCATCATGGTCCCCTTCGTTGGCAATGATATGCCCGTCGTAGCGAGTGGCGCGATCGATCTCGAGTGTAATTTTTTCAATCTCCAGATCGATATTTCAGAGAACAATTGTGGCATTCCTTCGGCTTTATTGTGTTCCGCGTGGAGTTGCTTCAGTTCCTCGTTTCGCTTGCTCCAATTTGAATATTGACCGGTGAATCTCGCGATGGTCGGGATTGCTCTGCTGAGCAAAATTGGAAGGAATCGTAAATAATGCGATGAGGGTAGTGAGGAGTAGGGTAGGTATTTTCGTAGCGCTAGAAGGAAAGCACATAGTTTTTGCAAAACTTTGGCAATGTAAAAAGCGAACACGGAAATTCAGAAAGGCCGGCGAACTGGTCTCCTTGCCCCTCTCAAAACAGCACCAGCAATTCCTGCAGCATTGGCAGAATTCTTCCATGGGTGCGATTCTGCCCGGCACGGTTGAGGATATCGGAAACGAGTGATACATCGC
>JAKMGR010000082.1 GCA_022424805.1 Verrucomicrobiales bacterium | reverse complement strand
CGTTTGAGGTAGCTGACGATTTTCAGGTCACCTCTGCGGTCAAACCGGGCCTCGTGAAGCATCCGTTCATGACCGCGCTTGATGATCGCGGCCGACTTTTTGTTTCGGAAAATGCGGGATTGAATCTAAAAAAAGACGAGCTCCTTGAGCAACTCCCCAACTCGATCCGCTTGCTCGTCGATACGGATCAGGATGGAGTCTACGACAAAGCCACCACCTTTGCCGATCAACTAACATTCCCACAAGGGGCGCTCTGGCTTTACGACTCCCTCTATGTGATGTCGCCTCCGAGTCTCTGGAAATTCACCGACGTCGATGGAGATGGCGTTGCTGAAATTCGGGAGGAGCTAGTTACAGGGCTCGACTTCACAGGGAACGCGGCCTCAACCCACGGCCCCTTTCTGCATCCGAACGGACGCATTTTCTGGTGCCACGGAAGGAAAGGCTATGCGGTTCCAGATCCTGATACAGGCGAAATCACGATGACTGGAAAAGGGGCTCGGCTCTGGTCGTCCAATCCAGGCGGCGACGATGCGAAACCATTTGCCGGAGGTGGAATGGACAATCCGGTCGAGGTCGACTTTACCGAGGAAGGCGAAATTGTCGGGTCTATCAACCTCTTCTACGGCCGCCCTCGTGGCGACACTCTGACGCACTGGGTGCATGGAGGAGCCTATCCTCGCTATGATCAGGAACAAGCGATCATCGATCTGCCGCGCACCGGCGATTTACTTCCAGAAGTTCATAACTTTGGCCACGTCGCCGTATCAGGAATGTGTCGATACCGCAGCGGAAAGTTGAACTCCGGCTGGCAAGACCAATGGATCTGTTCCCACTTCAATACGTCGAAGCTGACACGCACTCGCTTCGCCCGCGAGGGGTCCGGTTTTCTCGCCGCCGAAACCGAAGTTATTTTCCACATAAAGGCCCCCGACGCCCACATCACCGATGTGATGGAGGATCACAACGGCGACCTGCTCGCAATCGATACTGGGGGCTGGTTTCGAATTGGTTGCCCCACTTCTCACATTGCCAAACCCGACGTGGCCGGTGGCATCTGGCGTATTTCTAGAAAAGGCGAATCCTTTTCTGCGCCCAAATATCCAAACTGGGAAAAGCTCACCGCAGAATCGGTTTCTGCAATGCTCGATGCTGACGAATATTGGCTGCGCGAGCGAGCAGGTCTTGAATTGGCTGGACGCGGAGACCCCGCTATCCCGGAACTGAAACGCATCCTGCGAGACAGGGACTCTACCGTTACGGCACGGCGAAATTCCATCTGGACGCTCGCAAAACTTAAATTTTCCGAAGCTGCCGACCTCATTCACGAAGCTCTGCTCGACCCTGATCCAACTGTCCGCCAGGCAGCCTGCAACGCGATCAGTGTCACCCGCAACTGGCAATCGGTCGCGGCAAACCAGCCCGCCGAACGCGACATCGAACTCAAGCGCAACAAGACCATATCTGGCGCACTCGCTGCCATCGTTCGCGGTGATGAGCCTCCCGTGGCGCGACAGGCTGCAGTCGCGCTTGGTAGCATGGCCGAAAACCGCGCGATCGGAGCCATTCTCGGCCGGCTTGGTCGCATCGAAAATGACCGCATGCTCGAGCATTCGCTGATCTACGCGCTCATCGAAATCGACGACCCGGAAACAACGAAATTGGGACTCCAGTCGGAAAACCCGCGCATCGTCGCAGGCGTCATTCGCGCCCTCGAAGAAATGCCCTCGGCCGACCTCGAGGCTCTCGATATACTTCCTCACCTCGACTCTGCGAACCCTGCCCTCCGGAGCACTGCGTCCGATATCGCGCTCGGCCACCCCAGCTGGGATGCCGCAATTGCGAATCGATTTTTTGAATGGGAGCCCCCCTTTACCGAGGAGCAACGCAAAACACTCACCGAGATTATCCCTGCCCTCACCGATACACCACCGATGCAGGTTTTTCTCACGTCGATTCTCAAATCAGGAGACAAGTCCTCGATTCAACTTGCCCTGACTGCCTTAGCCAGTGCCCCCCAACTCTCAATCGATCCGGACTGGGAACCACTACTCGCTCCCCTCCTGAGCTCCAATGCTGCTCTCGATCTCCGGGATCTCACTCTGGAAATCCTCGCAAAAGAACCCGGAAAGCGTTTCGAAGCAGAGCTCGCTGCCCTCGCTGAAAATCCAGAGCTGCCGCGGCTCACCCGACTGGGAGCAGCTCGCGCTGCCGCGAAACAACAGGGCGCCCTTTCCGGTGCAGCCTTTCAATTGCTCATCGATGTGCTCGAACAGGAAACCGACATCGAAACTCGAAACCGAGCCATCGCGATCCTTTCCCAGTCGCGCCTGACCGGGCCACTCCGTATCGAAGTCGCCAAGCGCGCCCACCTGTTCTCCCCTGTTGAAACAGCGCCTCTCATGGTTCTCTTTCGTAGAGTCGTCAGCGATGAAGAAGCCGCCACCCTTTCCGCATCGCTGGTGAAATCTCCCGCTTTTGCGAGCCTCGACCTAGATCGTCTCCGCCAGATATTCCGCCCTTATCCCGATTCCGTGAATCCGGAATTGGAGAAAAAGATCGACGCCGTCGAAGCGGAGTCGGCGAAGAAAAGTGAACGCATCGAATCCCTCCTCGCCGATTTTGAGAATGCCAATTCCGAAGCAGGTAAAGCGATTTTTGAGAGCGGAAAGGGAACCTGCATCGTCTGCCACCGAGTCGGCGAAATCGGTGGAAATGTGGGTCCAAACCTTTCGACCATCGGACGAATCCGCTCAGCTCGAGATCTTTTCGAGTCCGTGCTTTATCCAGACGAATCGATTGCTCGCGACTTCAACACCTACGAAGTAAAGAGGAAAAACGGACAGCCCTCTCTGCTCGGCCTCATCGAGAGCCAAACCGCAGCCGCTGTCGTTGTGATCGATCCGGCCGGGCAGCGCCACGAAGTGCCGAGAGAAGATGTCATTTCCCTAACCGAAATACCAACGTCCCTCATGCCTTCAGGATTGGAGCAAACGCTCCCTCCGGAAGAACTGCGAGACTTGGTCGCGTGGTTCCTATCACTGAAGTAGCGCAAGGAGTGGCCCTTGAAAGGGTCACTCCTCCAGGTCCATCAAGATCTTCTTGATGAGATTGCTGACGTATTTATCCGCACGAGGAGCTGGCTTTACCGGCTTCGTTGGAAGAGCTTTGATTTTCTCCAGGTGAGACTTGGCAAGATCATCAACATAGTCCAAAGCATTGGTCGCGAGAATCGCCTCGAAGACATCGCCTGCCGATTGGTCAGCGTGGCTGAGAATGACTTCCACGGCTCTGGCTCGACCTTTCTCCGGACCGAACCTCGCGAGAGCTTCTGCAGCGACAATCGCAACACTGGCGCAATCATCCTTTAGTGCCTTTCTCAGCTCCTTGCGCCCCTGTTTTACGCCGACTTCCTCCTGTATCAACAGGCCCATCGCGCCCCAGTAGCGAACCGCAAGATTCTCGTCATCGAGCAATTTCACAATCGTAGGGATGTCTTCTTCTTTTTGAGAAGACGCGAGTTGGGCTGCCGCAAAAACCGCGTCGAAATCGTATTTCTCTGAATCGTGACCCACCTCGTAAGGAGTCGAACCAGCACTGCGCTTGTGAATTTCCGCTTCGGGCAAAAATCCAATATCACGAATGTCCTTTTCCCAGGCCACGTGAGCCGCTCGCATTTTCTCCAGCACTTCGGCGTGCTCTGCTTTGCCGACAAGGTTGTTTACTTCATCAGGATCCGTCTCAAGATCATACAATTCCTCGGTTGGCTTCGCTTTCCAGAAATGCGACTGGGCTTCATTCAGTTCGCCCGCGTGAAACATGTCGTGCCAAACACGGGTCGTTGGAGTTTGAAACATGTAATCGATGTATTGCCCATAAATTCGATGGGGCATGTAGTGACGAAGGTAGACATAACGTTTCCCCATCACCGTGCGAACCAGATCATACCGCTCGTCCATTCGCCCTCGAAAACCGTAGCTGTATTCTCCGCCCTCGTCCTGAAACTTGCCGGCAAATGCGTCTCCATGCATCCACTCCTTCGGCTCCACCCCAGCAAGGCTCAGCATTGTCGGTGCCAGGTCGATGAAGCCGACCATGCGATCGCTCGTTCCGCCGGTCTCATATTCCTTTGGAGCAAGCTGCTTCCATTTCTCCGGGACGTGAATCATCATCGGCACGTGCAGTCCGGAATTGTAGGGCCAGCGCTTGTTGCGTGGCATTCCAGAACCATGATCTCCCCAGTAAAGAACGATAGTATCATCGGCGAGCCCGGCCTCTTCCAGCTCTTTCAAGGCAGTGCCGACCTCTGCATCCATCATTGTGAGGCGGTCATAGTATTGCGCCCAATCTTTTCTCACCTCCCGCGTGTCAGGATGATAAGCCGGAATTCTCGCTTTGTCAGGATCATGAATGCGGTTTTCTTCGTCGATTTCATTCCGGATTCTCGACTCGTGTGAAATCGTGAAGTTGAATACGGAGAAGAAAGGCTGTCCTTCTGCGCGATTTTTCCAATGACCTTTGCGTCCGCTTTCATCCCAGACATCTTCGCCCTTCGCGAGATTGTAATCCTCCTTGCTGTTGTTCGTGCAGTAGTAACCCAGCTCGCGAAGATAAACTGGAAAGAGCTTCATCGAATCCGGCAGCGGCAAAAACGAACGCATGTGCTCCGCTCCGGTAGCAGGAGGAAACACTCCGGAAATAATCGTCGTCCGAGCTGGCGCACAAACAGGAGCATTGGAACTGGCCCGGGTGTATCGGAGGCTTCGTTTAGCAAACAAATCGAGATTGGGCGTAACCGCATACTCGTCTCCATAGCAGCCTAGCTGTGGTCCATTGTCCTCAGAG
>JAKMGR010000081.1 GCA_022424805.1 Verrucomicrobiales bacterium | reverse complement strand
AATATGAGCCTGACGGGAGACCGCATTGATCGCTACCCGCGTAGCAAAGGCTTCACGGAAATGAACGACTACCTGCGCCACGTAGAGGCCGATCTGATTTTTGCCTTCTTTGGCTACAACGAGTCTTTCGCTGGAGCCAAGGGCCTCGACGAATTCGAGAAGAAGCTAGCGGAGATGATCAATCGTTACCGTGGAATCAAGCCGAATGGGAAGGACTTTGCCCGGATGGTGCTTTTCAGCCCGATTGCCCATGAGGATCTTGGTGACAAGAATCTCCCGGACGGAAAAGCGAACAACAAACGCCTCGCTCTTTATACCGCTTCGATGCAGAAAGTGGCCGGTCACGAGGGCGTTGCTTTCGTCGATCTGTACACTCCGACAAAGGCTCTCTACGAAAGTGAAGAGGAGTCGCTCACCATCAATGGGGTGCACCTGAATGAAAATGGCAATCGTCACGTAGGCCGTATCATCGCGAAAGCCCTGTCCGGCAGCGTTGTTGAAGATGATGCGAAGCTTGCTGGAACGCGTGAAGCGGTTCTCGATAAAAACTGGCAATGGCACAACCGCTACCGTGCTACTGACGGAAATGATGTCTGGGGCGGTCGTTCGACCTTGAAGTTTGTGAATGACCAGACCAATGCGGAAGTTCTTGAGCACGAGTTGACGATGCTCGATGTCATGACAGCAAATCGTGACCCGTGGATATGGGCGAAGTCGAAAGGCAGTGATTGGGAAGTGGACGACAGCAATGTTCCCGATCCGATTCCGGTGATTTCGAATGTGGGTGGCGGTAGCAAAAGCTCGAATGCTGAGAAGGAGGGGGACCTCAACTACGTCAGCGGAGAAGAAGGACTCAAACACATGACGATGCCGGATGGGTTCGAAATGAACCTTTTTGCCGACGAAACCCAATTCCCTGAGTTGGTGAATCCTGTGCAAATGCAGGTCGATGGCAAAGGGCGTCTCTGGGTTGCGGCCTGGCCTACCTATCCCAAGTGGGAGCCAAAGAAGGAGATGAACGACGCACTTCTCATTTTGCCGGATGATGATGGCGATGGGAAAGCTGATCGCTGCATCGAATTTGCCCGCGTACACAACCCGCTTGGATTTGAATTCTGGAATGGGGGAGTTGTCGTTACTTCGCAGCCAGACATCATTTTCCTGAAGGATACGGATGGTGATGATGTTGCCGACGTTCGCTATGTGCTTTTCCAGGGGGTCGGATCGTCTGATACCCACCATGCAGCGAACAATCTGATTTTTGGCCCCGACGGCGGAATCTACTGGCAGAGCGGAATTTTCCTGCAGCACAATCATGAGCATCCGTGGGGACCTTCGCTGGAAGCTAACGCATCGGGGATGTATCGCTTTGACCCCCGCCGTTACACGATCGCTTTCCACGCTGCCAATTCTCCGAATCCACACGGAACCTCGTTTGATGACTTTGGTTATCTCTACGCGTCCGATGGAACAGGCGGTCGTGCCTATCAGGTCCGCCCCGAGGGGGAAGGCTTCAAGATGCACAAGCTGCTCGAAAAAGAAGTTCGCCCTGTGCCTGCCAATGAGATTGTGGGAAGCTCCCATTTCCCTGACGAGATGCAGGGTAATTTCCTCGTCTGCAATTCGATAGGCTATCTCGGAATCAAGCAGTACAAGCTGAATCGTGATGGCTACAACGTGGTCACCAAGGAACGAGTTAAGCGTGGTGAGCCTGACAAAGAAGTCACTCTGGAATACAAGCAGGGTGAAGTTTGGGGAACCCCGACCGATGAACTTCTTGTCAGCTCAGACAAAAACTTTCGTCCCACCGATGCCGTATTTGGAGGCGATGGGGCCCTTTATGTTTCCGACTGGCACAACGTCATCATCGGACACATGCAGCACAACATCCGCGACCCCAATCGCGATCACAAACACGGTCGAATCTACCGGATGACGCATCCGGAGCGCCCTCTCCAGAAGCCGGTCGCAATTGATGGGGAGTCCGTGGTCGCCTTGCTTGATAATTTCAAGCACCCTGTCGTGCACGTTCGCCATCGCACTCGCGTAGAGCTTTCCGAGCGGAGCGCTGACGAGGTTATTCCGGCCGTAAAAAAGTGGGTGAAGCAGTTTGATCCCAAGAAAAAAGAAGATGCGATTCCACTTTTGGAAGCCCTTTGGGTGCACCAGCAGTTCAATGTGCGGAACCGCGAATTGCTGGATGCCGTTTCAGGATCGGCGGAGCCCCATGCCGTAATTGCCGCCAATGTCGTCAGGCATCACTGGGATGTGGCTGACCCCGTGAAAAACGTGGTCACCAGTCCGATCGAGCAAAAGGAAGAAAAGATCGAGGTCACTGTGCCAAAGCATCTTTCAAAAGCTGATGCGAAAGCCTACACGCTCGGGGCGGAAGTCTTCCATCGGGATGCTCACTGCGTGACGTGTCACCAGGCATCGGGCGAAGGTCTCTCCAGCGGTGATATTCACATGTTCCCACCGCTTGTGGAGAGTCCATGGGTGACTGGGAGTGAAGAGCGTTTGATCAAGCTGACCATGCACGGCCTCTGGGGGCCGATCGAAGTGAATGGTATTACCTACGATCCATCAAAAGGAGTTCCTCCAATGACTGCGTTTAAAGCACTTCTCGATGACGAGGAGCTTGCGGCAGTTTTGACTTTTGTCAGGAACAGTTGGGGCAACAAAGGATCTGTAGTGAA
This sequence comes from Verrucomicrobiales bacterium, assembly GCA_022424805.1. Lineage (GTDB taxonomy): Bacteria > Verrucomicrobiota > Verrucomicrobiia > Verrucomicrobiales > DEV007 > Arctic95D-9. The sequence goes on along the minus strand of JAKMGR010000081.1, from coordinate 1,344 downwards.
GCCGGAAACAGTGAAGAAGGTTCGCGAAGCGACCAAAGGTCAGCAGGTTTTCTACAAGCCCGAGGATTTGCTGAAGGATCATCCCTTGGAGTGAAGAATATCTGACTGGGGCGAAGTCATGTAGCGGAAGTGATTGTACTTCCGGGCTTTGCTCTTTCACTCCAAATTTTGGAAGCAACGGAACTTTTCCAAATTTCTCTACAAGGCTCTGCTATTTCTTTGAGCGTTTTGGATTGCGGGCAGGATTGAGCAGGAGGGGAATGAACTGCTGCTGCTCATCTTTGCGAAACTCTTCGAGACCCAGGCGGATGCTTTCAAGATCCTTTCTCATACGAAACGATCTGAAAATGCGATCCCAGATCGAGAGTAGGGAGGTGTAGTTGGAATTGGTTTCTGCGACCTGGTCGGAGTGATGGACCTTGTGCATGGCTGGAGAAGCAAAAAAGAGGCGGAAAACCCGATCGATGCCATCAGGTAGGCGGATGTTGGAATGGTGAAACTGAACGATAGGGAACAGAATCAGCTCATAGAGAGCGAGGTGCCAGAGTTCCGTGCCGAGTAGCATAAGCAGGGGGATTCGAAGCAGAGAAGAGAGAGCGATTTCCCCGAGATGAAAGCGATTGGCGGTCGTCACGTCCATCCTCGTATCGCTGTGGTGAACGCGATGGAAACGCCAGAAAAAGGGGACGACGTGATTGATCCGATGCCACCAGTAAGTCCAGCAATCGAGTAGGAGAATCGCAATCACTGCCTCGGTCCAATGCGGCCATTCGAAAAGCCGGAGCAAGCCGAAGTCCCGGGTAGAGGAAAAGTCGACGGCCCATTTCCAGGCGGTTATGAAAACTAACCCGACGACGACAGCGTTGATGATTGCCAATGCGAAATTCACAATTCCATGAAGGAAACGTTCCTTTCCCCGATGCCGAAAAAAGGCGAAACATGGCGACACGCTTTCCCAGAGGATCATGACGAGAAGGACTGCGACCGTAAGGATCGGTGCAATAGAGTCGAATGTCTGGGCTGGGTCTTGCATTGCGGTTACGTAGAGAGTGTAAGTTCGATTCAAGGTCGCTGCATTTCGTAAATGCGGACTCTTCGAGTAACCCATTTGTCGTATCAGCGCGCCGCAAAACGGTAAGAGAAAGTGAATTCTTTAGCCTGATAAGAATTGACACCTTCGAGGGAATCTTTTCCCCTCTCTCCATGCTTGATGAATCGGAAGCTCTTTCCCGGATTGTCGCCTCGGTCTCGCCGGGGCCGGTGACTTGGGCTCCGATCGAGTTGGGCCTTGGGAAAGTGTTGGCCCAGGATGTGATCGGCGCGGTTGATTCGCCACCCTTTGAT
>JAKMGR010000076.1 GCA_022424805.1 Verrucomicrobiales bacterium | reverse complement strand
AAAGTGAACTGATCACCGCAGTCGGCGGAAGCTGGCTCGCTCCCCGAGACGTGATTCAGAATCAAGACTGGAAGCAGATTGAAGCAAACGCACGTGAGGCTAGCGAAGTTGCGAACCTATCGTAGCTCCCAGCTTTCGGCTAGCGACTATATGCCGCGACGTCATCGCCCTCGATCTAAGAACAATTAGCGCCGCTTCTTGACCTTCACTTTTACCATTCTGCGACTGCGGTCCATGCCTCCATCGTCTGATGTGGCGGAAAGGGCGAGATTCAGAGTGCCTTGCCCACGCTTTCTAACCTTGCTTTTCCCTTTGGAATCGACACGAAACGCGAAACGCTCCAATGCGCACCGTCGTCAGCCTGAAAAACAGGCACAATCATATCGTCGCTTGTGCCAATGGTTTCGCCTTCGCTCAACACGAGGCCGATAACGGAGCCATCAGCGGGAGCGAGACTCCCGGTGGCACTTTTCCAGCCACCAGCGTTGAAATGAATGCTGACGACGCAGGCAGTGTCAGGCCGATTTGCGATGGAAGCTCGCTGGACAGAATCGGGATTGCGATCGTCTTCCCGAGTCAGGAGAACCCCATCACGCTTTCCTTGCGAACCGGCTTCACGCAGGAGTTATTCTTTAAGGATTTTGCTGGAATCAAGGGTGAGGTCCTCTTCCTTCGACCCTCCAGCGGTGGTCGCGTTATTGGGAGAACTGTTGCTCCGGGTTTTCAGCGATCCAGCAACTCTGCTTCCCCCATGCCCGGGATCGATGACGATGACGGGCGGAGTTTCCACTGCTCCGGAGATGCCTAAGGTGAGGAGAAAAATCACGCAAATGCGCAGGGGTGCGAAGGGGGGATGAGCGCTCATTCGCATGGTTTAATTACTTCTCTCTGCACAACATACTTCCTGCAGATTTTAAAGTAATCGAGCATGGACTCGATATCGATCCACCCATCCTCGCCGTGCAAATTCCCAACAGCCGGTCGGCTCAGGAGAACGGGGATGCCTTCGGCGGCTAAAAAGACCAGCCGCGGAATTAACCTTTGAAAGAATACCATTCCCCCAATCCGCAATTTCGGCGCTAAGATTCGCGCAAATCAGCCGTATTGAAAAATGGAGCGTTTTCCTTTACGTTCCTGAAACAAATTCCTGCCTCTTATGAAATTGTGGAACCTCCCTCTCTTGGCTTCAGTCGCTCTCTTCAGCGTTCTGATGGCTTCCTCTTCCCACGCTCAGCAAACGACTTCGGCGCGAGACGCGCTGACGATAGTGAGCAATCAATTTGGCCCTCGCTCGACCCAATGGGTGGCCGAGATGCGCGGCACCGGTGGCATTCCGCAACCGCCACAATGGGAAATTACTTCCTACAACGACCGCATACCTAGTCTGCTGTATCGCTTTAGCGCCGGGTTGGGCCGCGTAGGCGATCTGGGCCCCGAGTCGCGTCGCTATCCAGTGGACGTGCCTGTTGGATACTTCAGCCCGAGTCAGGTTGGAGTGGACAGTGTCGCTGCATTCACCATTGCCGAAGGTCAGGCCAGAAAAGCGAAAGTCGCCTTTGATAGCTGCGACTACCTGCTTCGCGCCCGCGAGTTTTCAAGTGCTCCTCTTTGGCGCCTCGAATTGCTCGATGCACGCCGCCAGATTGTCGGAAAAATCTACATCTCGGCAAAATCCGGAACCGTTCTTCGAACTGTTTGGGTCTATGAAGATCGCGGAGGAATACGCATTGTTGACTCTGCCTCCCCTGGCGGAGCCGCGCCCACGAGCACAGGCACGAGTGTCACCGGCATCACAGGGACCGACTTCACGGAAGCAGTGGAGCCAAATGGAGAAACAGGCATCGTGCAAATGAGACCACCCTCCACGACGATCACGCCGCCGAATCCGGGAAGTTCTATCACGATTCCTCCACCACCGACACCGGGAGGCGCACGCCAGCCCTACCAGCCGGTTACTCCGGATGGTCGAATTGCAGGCGCGCCTACAACCGGAAACGGCAATGCAACAAGCAGCGATATTCCCGATCCCCCAGCGATCACAAAAGCTCCGCCAGCCTCGAAAGGACAGGGACAAATGCGCGACCTCCGCGAGGATCCTCCTGCGAAGCGCGACCCTACCAAACCGCCGATTGATATCCCCAGCTCTAGTGGTGGATCGAGCGAACGCATTCCGCCTCCACCAGTTCCTCCTGCCGGATAGGTGAGAGGTCAGGTTTCTTGATCTGGCTTCCTTGCGCGCAGCACTCGGCTCAAAGCTTCTACAGCCCAGATCATCGGATAGGTCCGCTCGTAGTACCACAAGCGGGCGAAATAAAATCCGATCGGTGTAGCGTCGAATTTTGTACCACTGCCTGTAGCTTCAACCAACCACTTCGCACCTTGGTTAAGGGATTCTCCCACCTCGCCACGAAAGGCAAGAGCTGATAAAGCAAGCGACGTCTCTTCGATAGTGGATGGCGTTGTACCCCCTCCGGAACCCCAGCCGCCGTCTGCATTTTGATTTCCGAGCAGCCAACTGACACCACTGTCGGCTAATTCAGGCAAACTGATATCGTCGAGAGCGCGAACGACCATTG
>JAKMGR010000015.1 GCA_022424805.1 Verrucomicrobiales bacterium | reverse complement strand
GCGTCATTCCTATGCGGATGAAATTTGGCCTCGTTCCGGCGGGTTGGCCGGGCTCGCGATCGAGCGGGGCGACGGCCCAGACGATCGGCTCGTAGCGCTTCAGTGCCTCATGACCCGAAAGATTGGTTCGCGTGACACGCAGACGCTGAATTGGAGAAAGGTGAGTCCGTGCTCCGGCGCGGGCATCGGACCCCGGAAACCAGAGGTCCTCGTCTCTGAATTCTGCTTTCTCCGCGATCAGGGTGGTCGTCTTCTTTCCGTCTTTGAATTGGATCAAATCAACGCGTAGATGCTGTTCCCAATTCCGGCGGCAGAGCCCTCTCGCCATGGAAAGAAGCTCCTCCTGCGTCTTTTCGTCCTTCACATCTTCGGCGAAAGTCGGGCTGAAGGCGACATTGATGAGGTCTTCCCGAAGCCCCTCGATCTGATCCATCAATTCCCATCCTCGGAGGGATGCTTCGTCCCCGAGATCGACCAGTTCGTGCTCTCGTAAAACCACAGTGGCTCGCGATGTCAGGAGTTTCGCGACAAGGAGAGCAGATGCTACCGTGGCAAGGATGACGAGAAGAGCAACCTTTCCGCGGATTCCGAAATAGGTGAGTTTCATGAACGGGCCGTGATCGGGTGAGACGAATGAATTCTCTCACCAATTCGGAAAGTCTGAAAGGGGAAAGCGTAAAGGAATTGCCCAGCTAGGATTTGCCCTTTTTCTTCCGCGGCATCTTCAGTTCTACTCCGAAGAAATCTTTGAAGACTCGTTTGAATACCGGCCGTTTGAACTTGGGAACTCCTTTGAGAGGGAAATTTTCAGGCTTGATCCACTTGTATTGGGAAAACTCTCTGACGTGCGCGTCGAGATCGATTGCGTTCTTTTTGCCGTAGTAGTCGCAGAGAAAATAAGTCTGCACCTGTCCGCAGAACTGTTTCTTTTTGAGGTGGCCGCGTGGGAACTTGTATCGGTATGCGGTCCGCGCTGCAGTGATTTTGTATTTGTCAGGCCCGACTCCAATTTCCTCCTCCACTTCGCGAAAGAGAGCCCCGATGAGGTCTTCTCCCTTGTCGACTCCGCCCTGAGGGAATTGCCAACTGCCCTTGTTGCTAATTCGCTCGGCAATCAGAATTTTTCCGCTCTTCGGCTTGCGGAGAATCGCGGCTACGTTAGGTCGATAGGTGGCCATACGGTGGGAAGCAGGGGCGGAATTGCAAAAGGAGACGATCAGGTTTTACAAGTCGTCGCCGATTTGGGAAGATACCTCGCGTGAAAAAATCGCAAAGCAATTCTCAAAAACATGTCAGCTGCTCTGGCAGTGCCAAATGGATTCTGCTGGCCTCAGTTGCTGGTGTTCTCGGACTGACTATTTTCGTCATCCTGCAATCTCGCCCGTCGAAGATGATTGCGACAAAGCAGTCTGATCTCATCGTTGGAATCGAAAAACGGAGTCCCGGGCGCATCGAGCGTCTTGTTGCGGAGAATTACAGCGACCGCTGGGGATTTGATCGAGAGGATGCTGTAAACGCCATCGTTGATGTCGGTAGCCAGTTTCTTGCTCTCGTTGTTACCGAGGACGAAAAGGAAACCGTTATCGATGGCAAAGAGGCGACTGTTACGGCCAGGCTGACATTCGGAGGTAATCCCGTCGGCCCCGCTGGGCATGAGGTGGTGAAACGACTCAATCAACTCGATGAACCGTTCGTTTTTACGTGGAAAAAAGAGAGCTTTCTCCCTGCGAGTTGGCGACTTGTCAGGATCGATAATGCGTCACTGCCTGACGATCTCTGGGGGTACGAACCAGGTGATATCCGTCGCGCGATGCAGGGAGATATCGAGTTTTGATTTTCGTGTAAAACACGTCGTCGGTCTCACTATGAAACCTTTCTTGTTCGCCACGTTCTTTTTGCTGTTTGTTCAAGCTTCCGTCGCAGATCCGGTCGCGAAAAATGTGGGCAAGATTCCGCTTCTTTTTACCGAACAGATTTTTCCTGTCGATGAATCAGGGGCGATTGTTTCTCCGGGTGACGCATCTGCGCAGGTCGCTCATCTCATCACTAAAGTGGGAGAGTTGCTGGAGAAATATGGGTCAGGCTGGGAAAAGGCAGCACGTATTCATCTCTGCGTGACCTCCAGCGAAGTAGAGAAGGAAGCGCGGATGGTCACGGATGTCGTTTTCCGCGACACGCCAATGACCTGGGTCGTTTCAAAACTTCCGAAAGAGGGTGCTGTCATCGCCATCGACGTAGTTGCCGCTGCCGAGTTTGGAGAGAAAGGAGGCCCCGGAGTCAAAGTGTTGCCGGCAGGTGCCAGAATTTTTATTTCCGGCCAGGCGTCCCGCCTCAAGGGAATGGAGCCTGCGACTCGGGGAACAATGAAACAACTTCAGGGCACACTGGAGCAGTTCGGGCGTTCCCTCTCCGATGCGGCGCAGATCAAATCGTTCCTCGGTCCGATGGATGACATTGAGGCCGCTCGTGCCGCGATCGAAAGCTTTTTCCCGGAAGGCGAAATTCCACCTCTCGTCTTTGTTGAGTGGGAATCCTCCCTGCCAATTGAAATCGAACTCGTTGCTGCCGGGGGACGTGCCATGCCAGGCAACAAACCGATGGATTTCATCACTCCGGAAGGAATGACAGCCTCGCCAGTGTTTTGTCGTGTTGTCAGAGTTAATTACGGCGACCTCGTTTTCGTTTCGGGGTTGAACGGCGATGATATCTGCAAGCCCAACGAGCAGGTGAATGTGATCTTTCAGGACCTCAAGAAGCTCGTCGGCGAGCACAGGAGTGACCTGCGGCATCTCGTGAAGGCGACCTACTATGTCTCGGAAAACGACGTTAGCACAGAACTCAACAAGTTGCGTCCTGACTACTATGATCCAGCGCGTCCGCCTGCTGCTTCGAAGGCAATGGTTGCCGGCTGTGGCGACGGCAGCACAATCACGATTGATATGATTGCGGTGGCAGAAGAATAGGCGACCTTGCAGGATTCCCGACCTGCTAGAGAATGAATGGACCTTCGTTGAGCACGAGAGGCGTTTCATCGCCTGCCTTTCACACGTGGTGGTCGATTCCACTTTGCTACTTGTTGTGTGGGGCTGTGACGTCACCTACACCAGCAACTCTTTCACAATCCTACGATTCTCGACACCGGTCAGTCTCGAATCGAGGCCCTGGTGTTTCACGCTGAAGCGTTCGTGGTCAATGCCCAGGTTGTGGAGAACGGTGGCGTTGAAGTCGTTGATGTGGACCGGGTCTTTTGTGATATTCCAGGCGTAGTCGTCGGTTTCTCCATAGTCGACTCCGCCCTTAAATCCGCCTCCGGCGACCCAGGTGGAAAAGCATCTTCCATGGTGGTCTCGGCCGTGATTATCCTTCGTCAGTTTTCCCTGGCTGTAGATCGTGCGCCCGAATTCGCCTCCGAAGACGACGACGGTATCTTCCAGCATGCCGCGTTCCTCAAGGTCATTGACGAGTGCCGCAGCGGGCTGATCGACGCTTTCGCAGTTGTGAGCGAGGTCTTTCGGAAGATTGTTGTGCTGGTCCCATCCGCGATGGAAGAGTTGGATAAATCGCACTCCGCGCTCCGCCATGCGGCGAGCAAGAACGCAATTCGATGCGAAAGTTCCCGGCTCTTTTGACTGCGGGCCGTACTGCTCAAAAACGCGATCGGGCTCGGCTGAGGTGTCCATAAGGTCTGGGACGGACGACTGCATGCGGAAAGCCATCTCGTATTGGGAAATGCGAGCTTCGATTTCGGGATCCTGAACGGTTTGGAACCGCTGGCGATTCAGGTTTCCGAGTCCGTCGAGCATGGTGCGGCGCAAGTCGCGATCGATACCATCAGGGTCGTTGAGATAAAGGACTGCGTCCTTTCCGCTCCGGAACTGCACTCCCTGGTATTGAGAAGGAAGAAATCCGCTGCCCCAGAGTCGTGCGTAGAGAGCCTGTCCCGGCTTTTTCCCCACTGAAATCATGGTGACGTAAGCGGGAAGATTATCGCTCAGAGAACCAAGACCATAGGCGAGCCAGGCTCCCATGCTGGGGTGACCGAACTGTTGGGTGCCGGTATTGATGTAAGTAATCGCTGGATCGTGATTGATCGCCTCGGTGTTCATCGAACGAATGATCGAGATCTTGTCAGCGATCTTCGCCGTGTGAGGGAGCAAGTGGGTGTTCATCCAAGTTTGCCGCTCTCCCACTTTCTCAAATTCAAACATGGGTGCGACGCAGGGGAACTCCTTTTGTCCGCTCGTCATACCTGTGATCCGCTGGCCACCGCGGACGGAATCCGGCAGTTCCGTTCCGTGCAGTTCGCGCATCTTCGGTTTGTAATCAAAGAGGTCGATGTGCGATGGACCACCCGCCATGAAGAGATAGATGACGCGTTTCGCTTTGGGAGCGAAATGGGGGAGGCCGGGGAGTCCGCGGTTGCCGGATGCAGCAGCTGCCGCTTGGGCACGATTGGGAAGACCGAGAGAGGCGAGTGCTGCTCCGCCGACGAGGGAACAAGAACGACCGAGGAAATTTCGGCGGGTTTCGGCGCTTACTTGCGCAAGCGAACGTTCTAGATCAAATGGAAGTTGGCTCATGGGAAAAATAATCTGTGAAAATCTGTGGCCTATCTGTGGTTGATGCGGAAGGCACAGGTTTTTCGTTTTCAGTTTCTGGTTACTACTTCATCCAAATTCAGCAACAAGCTCGCCACTACGGTCCAGGCGGCGTGTTGGTCCTCGGGAAGTTTTTCGTTTCGATCGGACTCGCCCGCGGCGAGTAGAGCCTTGGCTTTTTCTGCGTCGGCGAATTTCTTGATGCCGGCCTCGTAGACACCGAGCAGCTCGACGAGTTCTCCGCTCTCGGGTTCGCGGGCGGTTGCGAGTTCGAAGGCCCATCCGGCGCGGGCTTCGTCGTTTTCTCCCCCTTCGGTGAGAATGCGTTCCGCAAAGTGACGCGAGGCTTCGATCGTCTGGACATTGTTCATTGCGGCGAGAGCCTGCAATGGCGTGTTGGTGATAGGCCGTTGGATGACGCAGGTCTCCCGGTTTGGTGCGTCGAAAATCACCATCGCGGGAGGCGGTGCGGATCGCTTCCAGTAGGTGTAGAGCGTGCGGCGGAAGAGTTTGTCTCCGTGGTCCTGGACAAATTTCGGATTTCCACCCAGCCCCACCTCAGCCCAGAGTCCGGGTGGCTGATAGGGCTTTACCCCGGGGCCTCCGGCTTTCTTCACGAGGAGACCGCTGAGGGCGAGTGCATTGTCGCGAATCATTTCGGCCTGCAGTCGAGGGCGAAGGGCACGGGACCAGAGGCGGTTTTCCGGATCGTAATCATGATCCTCGGGGCCGAGGTTGGAAGATTGGCGGTAGGTCCGAGAGGTGACTATCTGGCGAATCATTCGCTTGGTGTCCCATCCGTTCTCACGGAAATCAACAGCAAGCCAATCGAGTAATTCGGGATGGGTCGGGAACTCTCCCTGAGCACCGAAGTCTGCAGGGGTACGGACGATTCCGTGGCCAAGGAAAAGTTGCCAGAGTTGATTCACTGCAACGCGGGCGGTGAGGGGGTGGTCTTCGGCGAAAAGCCAGTTTGCAAGTCCGAGACGGTTGGCCGGCGCATCCTCAGGCATGGGAGGGAGAATGGCAGGGGTGCCCGGAGGGATGACTTCGTCTTCGACGGGGGAATCATACTGGCCTCGGTCGAGCAAGTAGGTCATTCGCATTTTGTCGGGCGGATTGTCCGCCATGACCATGGATGTCGTCTTGCCGGTGAGAATTTCGCGTTTCTTTGCCTGATGCTGCAGCTCGACGCTGCGGGCTGTGAGGTAGGCTGCGGATTGGTTAATGAGCGCGGTTTCTGCAATCCTTCGTTGCAGGCCGTGGCGTTCTGCGGAGAGCGTCTCCAGTGCTTCTTTGACGAGATCTTTTTGCGTCCACGCAATTTCCTTATCGTTGAGATCGCGGTTGTAGATGTGGATGTCGTCAACTTCGCCGGGGAAGTTGGCACCGGGGGTGCGGCTGCCGATGCGGAAGTGGACATCGTTCTTGATTGTGCCGGTCAGCTTCGTGTCACCTGTTTCTGCATTTTGTTTCGTTAACACACCGTCGACATAGATCTTGATGCTGTTTTTGTTGCCTGTACCATTG
>JAKMGR010000695.1 GCA_022424805.1 Verrucomicrobiales bacterium | reverse complement strand
CATCAAGGGTGCTCCCGTTGGAGACACGCTGATAGCCGCTAACGCGCCTGAAACGGAAGCTCTGCCCGGCTTTCAGCGCGTTAAGCCTCAGGTCTATGCCGGCATCTTCACGATCAACGCGGATGACTACGAGGATTTCAGAGAGGCGCTGGGCAAATTGACGTTGAATGATGCGTCGTTATTCTACGAGCCTGAGACTTCCGACGCGCTGGGCTTTGGATTTCGATGCGGCTTCCTAGGAATGCTCCACATGGAGATTATCCAAGAGCGTCTGGAGCGCGAGTACGATCTGGATCTTATCACCACCGCGCCGACCGTGATTTACGAGGTGATGAAGAAATCTGGAGACGTGGTGAGCGTCGATAATCCCTCGAAGCTTCCTGACCTGGGTGAGATTGAGAGTATGCGGGAGCCCATAGCGCGCTGCACGATACTGACACCGCAAGATTATTTGGGTGCCATCATCACGCTTTGCGTCGAAAAACGGGGCGTTCAGGTTGATTTGCAGTTTTTAGGACAGCAGGTGCAGGTGATTTACGACATCCCGATGGCCGAGGTGGTACTGGACTTTTTTGATCGTCTGAAATCAGCAAGTCGTGGCTACGCGTCGCTAGATTATGGATTCGAGCGTTTCGAAACAGCACCGCTCTCGAAGCTTGATGTGTTGATCAATGGCGATCGGGTCGATGCCTTGTCTGTCATCGTGCACCGTGATCACATTCAAGGCCGCGGCCGAGTTCTGACCGAGAAAATGAAAGATCTGATTCCCCGACAGATGTTTGATGTGGCGATCCAAGCTGCAGTCGGCGGTAAGATCGTAGCTCGTCAAACCGTTAAAGCGTTGCGCAAGAACGTTACTGCTAAATGTTACGGCGGTGACGTGACTCGTAAGAAGAAACTTTTGGAGAAGCAAAAAGCTGGTAAGAAGCGAATGAAGCAGGTCGGGAATGTAGAAATTCCACAGACGGCGTTCCTGGCTGTGTTACAGGTCGACTGATTGGCTTGTATGAGCCATCATTAAACACAGTATGAATATAGATCTCCCACTTTTCTTGTCACTCATTGTTTTGGGTTCCGGAGCAATCTGGGCCGTTGACGCTCTCTTTTTTTCTGGAGCCCGAGCGGAGCGTCTGGCACTAATTCGCGATAAACATCCAGGTTGGGAACACTACTCGGCAGAGGAGAAGCAGGGGTTAGCTTATCTCGAGGAGGTTACCTCGCAAGCGAGTGAGCCGGTAGTAGTCGAATACGCCAAATCTTTTTTTCCAATTCTTGCCTTTGTATTGGTCCTACGCTCCTTTTTATTTGAACCTTTTCAAATACCGTCTTCGTCGATGGTTCCCACACTTCAGGTGGGGGACTTCATCTTGGTCAATAAGTTCAACTACGGACTAAGACTGCCAGTGACTCGGACTAAGGTTATGGATGTTGGTTCGCCCAAGCGTGGCGATGTCATGGTGTTCTATCCACCCCACATGAACGATACCTATTACATTAAGCGCGTTATTGGAGTGCCGGGCGATCGTATTAGGTATTTCAACAAGCAATTAACGGTTAATGGTGAACCTGTGCCCCGTGAATGGCTTGCAGACATGCCGGGAAGCCGCCGGGTTGCCATTGGTATAGAGACGCCGCGCGAAGAGCGGGAACACTTAATGCGGGTGGATTCGGGGCGGCCTGCAAGAAACTTTTCGGTACAGGTAAAACCCGGACATTACTTTATGATGGGCGACAATAGAGATAACAGTAGCGACAGTCGGATTTGGGGACAGGTTCCCGAGCGTGACATTGTCGGCGAAGCAGTAGCCATCTGGATGCACTGGGAATCTTTGTTTAGCATTCCCTCATTTGATCGAGCAGGAAGTTTGCACCCATGACACAACAGACGGGCAGGATCGGAAGGTGTCGGCAGCAAGGTAATACCACCTTCGCTATTTTTGCTTACATTGTCACCGGCTGGGTACTGATCACGGCACTACTCCGGGTCTTACCTATCTACATGGAGCATCAAACGATCAAGAGTGTGTTGGAGGACACCGTTGCAAGCCATCAGCCCGCGCGAGACCGGACGGCAACAGTGAGAGAGAATCTTGAGCGCGGATTCACCGTCAATCGAATCAGCCATCTCGCGGCGAGCGACGTTAAGATCCAGGG
>JAKMGR010000681.1 GCA_022424805.1 Verrucomicrobiales bacterium | reverse complement strand
TCCAGTTTGTCGTCGTGAAAAAGAACGAGCTCCCCGTCAGCGGTTTTTCGCACATCAAACTCGATGATCTTCGCGCCCATTTTGCAGGCACGGAGGATGGCTGCAGCGGTGTTTTCTGGCGCAGCCTTTGAGGCGCCGCGGTGCGCAATGATGAGAGGCTTGCCTTCTCCTGTCGCAGGCGGGGTCATGAATGCCAACAGGATGAGAAAGGAAATCCAACTAGCCCAGTTTGATAATTCGTTTTGCATTACCGGAAAGAATTTTGGTTCGAATTTCTGGATCAGAAACAAACTGCATCACATTTGCGATCTGCCCGGAACCGGAGCATTTGCCTCCTTCTCCGACGGTGTCGGCGCAGTCTGTTCCGAGCATGAGTTTGTCCTGGTGCCGCTCGAGAAAGGCCACGGCATGTTCTTCGTCGCGGTCCAGCGCATTTTTCCCGGAGCCCGCGGAGAGATCCCCGAACATATTTGGGTAGTCTGCGAGATACCGATCGGTAATACCGCCCGGAGTTACTTTGGTCTTGGGATACATGTCCTTCTGCACGTGCTTGGCATCGATGTTGCCCCACCAGGTCTGGGCGTGACCGATGAAATTCACCTTCGGAAAGCGTTCCAGGATTTTGTGAAAACGGTCGAAGCCCTTGTTGTAGGCCTCGTGTTGAAAATGGAGCAAGAAAGGAACCTCGTAGGCGCTAGCTACTTCGTAGAGTCGTATCATTGGACCAGAGTCGCACTCGAGATTGAATTTCTGTTCTCCAATTCCGACGGCTCCATTCTCGAGCCACTTTTCCAATTCCCTGTCAGCTCCATCGACATCGGGAATTTCGTTGCAGAAAAACGCGAAGGACTCGGGGTGTGCCTTGGCAAGCCGGGCGGCGGCGAAGGTGCCGAAAACACGCGCGGCGAGGCCGTTCGATTTTCCTCTGTCTGTCGAGACTCGCGAAAGGGCAGAGCCGGAGGGAAGCAATACCGTTGTGGTAACTCCCATCTTTTTCTGGTGTTCGATAAATTCCTCGTTGCTCCGCGCATGAAAATTTACGTGCTGATGGATATCGATAATTTCTTCGCCTGGCTCCGATCGCGCCGTTCTGGCCTGAAAGGCTGCCGCGCCGACCGCAGCTCCGAGCGTCCCTAATCCCGCCGTTTTTGAAAATTGTCTTCGATTCATGGTATTGTCAGTATTCAGAAGATTTAGCAAAAGAATCCTCACTAACACGAGATGAAAACCGTCCCGCTTTGCGCCCTGCTTCTCCTTCTCCCTCTTGAATCGTTTTCGCAAGACGATCCACTTGAACTCTCCGCAGAAGAGTTTCCGCGTGTCCCCGCAACGGAGCCTGCAGATGTAATGGAGACATTTGAAATCGCACCGAACTTCCGGCTTCGTCTCGCGGCTCATGAGCCGGCCGTAAATGACCCCATCGCGATGACTTTCGACGAACAGGGGCGAGCTTGGGTCGTGGAAATGAGAGGCTACTCCGAGCGGCGTGATGAGATGCTCGGGCAAATTCGACGCCTTACCGACACAGATGGCGACGGTGTTTTTGACGAATCTACGATTTTCAAGCAGGGACTCCGTTGGCCAACGGCGATCATCTGTTATAAGGGCGGGGTCTTTGTTGGGGCCACTCCCGATGTATTTTACTTCAAAGACAACGATGGCGATGGCGTCTGCGACGAAGAAAAAACTGTCTTCACGGGATTTGGCGAAGGCGCGTCACGACTCAATATGCAGGCGCTTTTCAACAGCTTTCGTTGGGGGCCGGACGATCGGATCTGGGGCGCCACGGCTCGCAATGGCGGAACGATTTCAAAGCCGGGGGATGACTCCTTTGAGCCGGTGAACGTGCGTGGCGCCGACTTTTCCTTTGATCCGGAGAAACTCGATCTCCGACCTGAAAATGGAACGGAGCAATATGGAATGGGCTTTGATTCCAGGGGGCGACGTTTTGTTTGCAGTAATTCGCGTCACCTCGTCTGGGTCGCTCACGAGAGACACCAGGTGAAGCCGAATCCCTGGTATAGTCTGCCTGCTCCGCTGGTAAACATTCCTGACGATGGAGCTGCCGCTCCGGTTTATCGCATCAGTCCGGACGAACCTTGGAGGATTGTGCGAACTCGATGGCGCGTCGCGGGCGTGGTGAAAGGAATTGTCGAAGGTGGTGGACGCGTCTCCGGCTATTTCACCTCGGCGACAGGGGTGCATTCGTACTGGGGCAATGCCTATGGCCCAGCCTTTCGCGACAATGTTTTTGTGGGTGATGTGGGAAGCAACCTCGTGCATCGCAAGATAGTGAAACAAAAGGAAGGCTCGGTTTCCCTTGTTGGGACGCGTCCCGATCCCGACGAGAAAACCGAGTTTCTTCGGAGCACTGATAACTGGTTTCGCCCAACAAGCTTCTGCAATGGACCTGATGGTTGCCTCTACATCACCGATATGTATCGGGAAACAATCGAGCATCCGTGGTCGCTGCCCGAGCCCATCAAGAAGCATGTCGATCTTAACAGCGGGTTTCAGCGGGGGCGGATTTATTCTGTCGAGCCGCACGATTTTGAGCGACCCGAGATTCCTGATCTTGGCGCGGCAAGCGATAATGATTTGAAAGCGCTCGTTGATCACGACAACGACTGGCATCGCACCACGGCTCGTCGGCTTTTGTATGAACGTGGAATGCCCGCCAGCCCGATGCCACCAGTCGAACCATTTCCCGCTCTGCTTGCATCAGAGATGGCTCTCCTCGATCAAGTTGGTGAAGCTGTCGGTGACCCATGGATGGAGGCAGCAGTTCTCAATTCACTTCGTACACTGAGCGATTTGCGTGCCGCCTGGCAGAAGCTCCCTCCCAATTCGTCTGGTGGCTTTGATAGTGGGCTTCTCACCATGATCGGTCGCAGCGGCGATGATGCACTGATCGGAGAAGTAAGTGCATCGCTCGCAAGTCAGCCCATCCAGTTATCTCTTGCCTCACGAATTTCAGCGCTTCTCCGCGGTGTTGGTTATGGAAGGAGGTCGACAGCCGCGATAACTTCAGATGCTCGCTGGAAGCCACTTTTGGACCAAGCGTCTGCTGCATTAAAGGATTCTAAAAAATCGGCAAGTGAGCGAAAGACGGCAATCACTTTGCTCTCCCTTATTGGCGGTGCTGCCGGGCAGAAGCAAATGGAAGAGACTCTTCTTTCATCCGAGGGAAAGAGCATAGCGGCGCAACTCATAGCAGGCGTCAGGAATGTAACTTTTCTCGTCGATCACTACGATGCCATTCCTGCAGGCGCACGGGTTGAGCTTGCCAACCGAGTCTCAGCCAATGCCGCTGCTTCGACCCGCTTCCTGGAGCAGCTTCGGGATGAGAAGATTGCCCTGGCGGATACTCCGGCCAGCCTTGTCGAGGCCCTGCGATCAAATAAGACCGAAGCAGTTCGCGCACTAGCAAAAGAAGTCCTTCCTCCTGTGATTTCGCGCCTCGATGTCATCGCAGGCTATCGCAAGGCACTGGAAAAAGAGGGCGACAAAGAGAAAGGAAAGCTCGCCTTCATGAAAGCCTGTATTTCCTGCCATGTTTCTCATGATGGTGAGGGAATCGAGCTCGGCCCGGAAATTGCTACTTTTGCTACGGCGGGAAAGGAGTCTCTGCTGGAGCGTATTCTTGATCCGAATCGAGAAGTCGCACCGCAGTTCCAGGCGTATCTCTTTGAGTTCAATGACGGTGCGGTTAT
Source organism: Verrucomicrobiales bacterium (assembly GCA_022424805.1). GTDB lineage: Bacteria > Verrucomicrobiota > Verrucomicrobiia > Verrucomicrobiales > DEV007 > Arctic95D-9. The sequence continues at coordinate 7,321 of JAKMGR010000681.1, read as the reverse complement.
CACGGGAATGATCCGCAGTGAATCAACGGAGGAAGTTGTCGTTCGCATGCCAGGAGGCATAGACAAAACCTTCCCGCGAAGCGACGTGAAGTCGATGAGAGGAATGGGCGTATCGCTCATGCCTGAGGGACTGGAGGCGACTTTGACGGTAGATGAGATGGCTGACCTGCTTGCCTATCTGTCAGCAGGATAATATAAGGGACATCCGGTCGCGCAGCAGAGTTCAAGCACTTGAGCGTTGAAAGTATTGTGTTGGACGTTGAACGTTCGGCGTGCCCAGCGCCGTTTTTATGCCCATCTTTCTCGACATCTTTTTCTCTGTATGCCTTCCCATTCTTGTCCTCGCGGGGCTGGGTTGGGGGCTGGATCGTCTCTACGACCTCGACCTGAAGTCCTTGGTAAAGCTGAATATCTACCTCTTTGTTCCCGCTTTTATCCTGACTCGCCTTTCGTCATCGGATCTCGGGGGGAAACTGGGCCTCTCGATTGTCGGTTTCACGGTTTGCATCATCTTTTCGATGGGCGCTCTCAGTTGGCTCGTCTGCAAGCTTCGGAAACAGAACCCTGTCGACTGCTACTCGATGCAGCTCGCCACGATGATCTACAACAGCGGAAACTGGGGCATCCCGCTGATGACGCTGGCATTCTCCCAATATGGAGGCGTGATTCAAGTGTTCGTGCTCGCGACAATGAATCTGACGAGCTTTTCGCTCGGCGTGTTCCTTGCGAATGCGGGAAGCAAAGAGCGAAAGGGGTGGATCGTTCCTATTCTGAAGCAGCCTTCCCCGTGGGCAATCCTGATAGCGTTGACCCTGCGATCTTTTGGAAACCCGCTTGAGGATGTTACCTTCATCTGGACCCCACTTGAGTATCTTGCTAGCGCTCTCGTTGCATTTGCCCTGATCACGCTTGGAGTTCAACTGTCGAAAACAAAACCACCACATCCCGGCGGGAATCTGGGCTGGGCGCTTGTGATCCGCCTTCTTGGGGGACCGGCCGTGGCAGTGTTCTACACCTGGGTTTTCGGTTTTGAGGGGACGGTAGCCGCGATTCTTATTGTTGGAGCAGCCGCTCCCACCGCTGTGAACACCGCGCTACTCGCGCACGAGTTTAATGGGAACAGCCGCTTTGCTGCGGCGGCGGTGTTCTATTCAACCTTTCTCGCGTCGCTCGTCGTAACGGCGATACTTGCCGCGCTCCGTGCCGGATGGATTCCGTGGGCAGTGCCTTGATTACTTCTTCTTTTTCTCACCTTTTTTCTTCCCGAAGATCATCCGGTAGAGGAGAAGAATGACGACTACGCCGGCCGCAGAAAGGCCAATGCTGGGAAGATCGAAAACTATTTTCGCGTCAGGGTCCGAGTAGTTGAGAAACTTGGTGATAAACTATCCAACGATCGCCCCGCCGATTCCGAGGAGAGTGGTGAAAAGACAACCTCTACCTGGGTCTTCCCCCGGCATAACGAAACTTCCGAGAGCTCCAGCAACGAATCCAACTGCAATAGTTACTAGCCAACCTATGGAGAAAATTCTCGCCAGAAAGCAGGTTCGCTGTCCAGAGTGAAGAGGCTTACCACTTCATCACTTTTTCCAGGAACAATTTCACCTCAGCTGTTTTTGGATTTTCGAACAACTCCTCTGCATTTCCCTCTTCCAGCTTTTGTCCGTCAGACAAAAAAATGACATGATCACTCGCTCGGCGCGCGAATCCCATTTCGTGGGTGGAAAGAATGATTTTCTGCCCGCTTTTCTGTAACTCTTCGATGAGGTCGAGAACCTCCGCTTTCATTTCCGGATCGAGTGCCGAAGTTGGCTCGTCGAGAAGGAGCCACTGCGGCTTGTGGGCAATAGCGCGAGCCAGGGCAACGCGCTGCTGTTGGCCGCCGGATAACTGACCAGGCTGTTTGCCGAGATGTTTCGCCAGACCAAAGCGCGAGAGCACCTCCTGCGCTCTGTTTTTGGCATCCTCTTGAGATGATTGATGAACCTCAGCGAGCGGTAGAATGACGTTTTCTTCCGCGGTGAGATGGGGGAAGAGGTTGAAGGATTGAAAGAGGAATCCGTTTTTCTTTCTCCATTCTCGTAGTGCGGAATCGTCAACCGGTAGCGTGATTCCATTCACCGTAACTTCGCCGAAGGTTGGAGATTCGAGGCCTCCGATGAGCCGCAGAAAGGTCGACTTGCCTCCGCCGGACGGGCCGATGAGTGCGAGAACCTGGACGTCGTCGCCGATCGAAACGGAGACGTTGTCGATCGCTTTCGTCTCGACGTAGTGCTTTGTCAGGCTGGCAGTCTCAATGCTCATAAGCGAAACGTTTTTCAAGGGACCGACTGAGTAGCGAAATGGGAAATGTCAGAATGAAGTACCCGAAGATGAGAGGGAGATACGCTTCGAAGGTCGCGTACGTGTTCGCGTTCACTTCTCGCGCCTGCATCGTAAACTCGTGCACGCTGATGACAAAAAGCAGGGAGGAATCTTTGATGAGATTGGCAAACTGTCCCGCGGAGGCAGGCAGGACGCGTCGAATTGCCTGGGGAATCACGACGAAGCGATAGGTCTGCGCGTCGGTGAAACCAATCGCCTTTGCCGAGAGCCACTGCGAGGAAGGGATCGACTCCACGCCGCCGCGAAAAATTTCGGAAAGGTAGGCGCCGGAGAAACAGGAAAGAACAAGAATTCCGACGCCAAAGCGACTGTCCCAGCCAATGGCTGGAGCGACGAGGTAGTATCCAATCAGAATCTGCGTGAGCAGGGGAGTGCCGCGAATGAGTTCGACGAAACTGCGGGACAGGATTCGCGGAACCTTCCAGGGAGAAAGTTGTCCACTCGTCAGGAGTGCTCCGATCAGGATGCTGCCGACGAGTGCGATGGCGGAGATGAGAAGTGTCGTCCACCAACCGCTGATGAAATTTCCCTTGTAGGGTGCAATTGCATCCCATTGATAATCGTGCGACACGACGATCCAGAACACGAAGCAGAAAGTCGCTCCGAGGACGACGCTTACGAATATACCGAGAAAGGTTTTCACGATCAGGTTTCGGCAGTGATTCGGTGAGTCGGCTCTGGCTTGCCGGGGCGAAAGTGTTCGAGATGAACAACTTTCATGGAAAGTCCGCTCTCACCCTCGATTTCCCACTTCAAAGCCTCCTTCGCGCTGGATTCCAAGGTATCAGGATCGACCTCGGCCCGAATATTGAGGAGAAGAATTCCGTCTTCGATTTCTTCGTAGATCTTGTGAGAAAGCTCGGGATTGGAATCGCCACGGACGAGGTTGATCGCCGCGAGCTCATATTCATCTCCGATCGGATTCAAGGTCATCTTGAGATGAGCGACTTCGGCTCCGACTTTCTCCAGACTGGTGCGAATGGCCCCCGCGATGCGGGTGAGCAGATCGTTCGCGTCGAACTCTTCGACCTCGCGATCGGCTTCGATTTCTACCGTAGCATTGAGCCAGCCGAGGAGAGCTTCGCCTTCGCCGTAGCGCTCGTAGTCGATGTCGAGAAAGCGCGAAGTATTAATCTCGGAAGCAAGGACAGCCTCGAACCAGTCTTCGCACCCAGCGCCTTCCCTCGCGGAAAGCTCAAATATTTTCGCCTCAGGGAATTTTGCCTGCAGGGCTTCTCGCAATTCGACTTGTGCCGCTTCGTCGAGGAGGTCGAGTTTGTTCACGACAATGAACTCCGCTTCTTCCAACTGCTTCTGGTAGATGTAAGTTACGTTGTCGGAGAATTTTTTCCCATCGCCGATTCCGAGGATTTGCCCGGCACGGATTGGATCGACGAGGACGCTCAGCGGCGCCACGGTGTATTCATCGCCGTAGATTTGTTGCAAGGGCAGGCTCACCGTCGCGACAAGATCGGTGCAGCTTCCCACTGGTTCAGCGAGAAAGACATCAGGTCGAGTGTCTTCCGTGAGAGAAACGGCAGCATCGATGAGAGAGTTGAAGCGACAGCAAAAACAGCCGCCGGAGATTTCTTCAACGGGGAAACGATTGGATCTCCCGATCGCAGAGTCGACGAGTCCGGCACCCTGATCATTCGTGATGAGCCCGACCTTTTGATCGCACATATCTATGTGGGCTGCGAAGCGCTGAATGAGAGTGGTCTTTCCTGCGCCGAGGAAGCCACCGATCATGATGTATCGGGAAGGCATGAGGAGAACTTTCAACGTTCAAGGCTGAACTTTCAACGTTCAAAGTTCCGCATTCGCCGCGAAGCGGCGTTCAATACCCTTCCTCCTGCATCTTATTGATCAGGGTGGTCAGGTGATCGTGATAGCCTTGAACATCGACGCTGGTTTCTTCCGGTTTGCCTTTTACGGAGTAAAGCCAGCCGTCCACGTAGGGGGAGCTCTTCACGATGCAGGCATCTTCTTCGAGAATGGGATTCCCGCCGACGAATTTTCCGTCCATGACCGAGAACAGATCACTGGCGGCTTTGAACCCTTCGACATAGCCGATCTGCATGCCTGAGGAAACGTCACCATCTTCACCAACTTCGAATCGTGCTTCGACCAGTTCACCGAGCATTCGGGTAGCGAACTTTGTAAAGCCGACGCGCCAGACTCCGGGATTTTCTTCGTCAGGAGACATCCAGTAATGACTCAGCGAATAGCGAAAATCGACAGGGAGGCGGGCAGAAAATCGAGCGTGTTTGAAGCGAAGGGTTTCCATTTATCCACAATATTTGGCGCGAAGAAATTCGCAGATCATTCTCGCTTTGGAGAGGCGGTATCGCGTTTCGAAAACACGATAGCCGCCTTCCTCCATCTTATCGAGAATCCCGGAATAGATACGTTTCATCAATTCAGCGGAGCGCATTGATTTGCGATCTTCGTCGGGAAGAAGGCGTTCAGCTTCGGCATAGAATGCACGAGCTACCGTCGTCTCGTGTTTCATGAGGCGCTGGAAGCTCGCGAGATCGGGTTTTCTTTCAAACAGGTCATCACGTGAAAGTCCGAAGCGTTCGAGGTCTTCTTTGGGCAGAAACACGCGCCCCTCCTCAGCGTCCTCTCCGATATCGCGCATGATGTTCGTCCACTGCAGGGCGTAGCCGAGCTGCTCGGCGTATTCTCTCGATTGCGGATTCTCATAGCCGAAAATTTCGATACTGACGAGGCCCACGGCACTGGCGACACGGTAGCAATAACGGAGCAGATCTTCTCTCGTTTCAAACTCGGGCGGATCGAGATCCATTTCGACACCGTCGACAATCGCTTCCAGGTCATCCGGATTTAACGAGCGGCGAGAGCAGAGTTCGATGAATTCCTCTTCGATTCCCGAAGTTGGTTCGGCGACTTCTCCGCGAACCAGCTCGTGCCAACGCTGTAAGCCAGCTTGGCGGTCCTTCATCTGAATGTCCGGATCGTCTGCGAGATCGTCGATGACGCGGCAGAAGGCGTAAAAAACCCCCATGTCCCGGCGCTTCGTCTTGGGTAACACCGCTAGAGCAAACGCCAGATTGGATCCGCTGCGGCGGACGATTTCGGCGGAAGTTTCGGAAGGAGGTTCCACGGATTTAAGAGCGTGGGAAAGTTAGCGGATTTTGCCGAAATGGTGGCCGAAGGGATAGTAGACAAACGCTCCCCGACCGACGATGCGGTGCTCGGGGACAGCTCCCCACATTCGTGAGTCTGAGCTGTTTGCACTGTTGTCTCCGAGTGCCCAGTATTCCTTGTCTTTCAATTCGACGGACAAGCGGCTTCCGTCACTGGTGTAGCCGGTGTAGAGGCCCTCTTGCGAGGCGACTCGTTTAAAACCGGGCTCCTCAGCGATCTCTCCGTTAATCATCAGGTTGGGAGGGTCGATGGCAATCTCGTCTCCGGGAGTTCCTGCGAGACGCTTGATGTAATGCTGGGAACCTTGCCGGGGATCGAGTCCGGCCTGAATGCCCCGGATATCCCGGGTGTTAAAAACGAACACGTCGCCGCGGTTCGGCTTTTTCCAGTGATAAATGAACTTGTTCACCACGAGTTGGTCTCCTGTGTCCACCCAGCCTCTCGCGATGACATCCCCCTTTTTTACCGGAATAATTCGAGAAAAAGATGAGCCGATCAGCTGCTGGTTCAGCAGCATTTGAATACGGGAGTCAGTCCCGGGAGCGCTGTATTTATGACCTTTTTTGGTGATCAGATACGTGCGCGGGAAAAAGATGAAGTGGGTTTTCCCATACACGTTGCTGCTGTTGAGAACGATGTGGTCGTCTTCTTTGGCGATCCACTCGACATGGCTGCGGCCATACCAGAATTTATCCCAGGCGCGCTTCGGAAGGCTGGGCAATTTGTAATCGGCGGGAGCGTGATATCGGGATTTGGGATTCATATCCGGAGTCGGATACGCCACAATTCCATTAAGAGTCGGTTGCATCGAACCGGTCGGAATCTTGAACTGCTGGATGAAATAGGCGCGGATTCCCATCGCAATGACGACGGCGACGAAAATGACTTCGATGTTTTCCTTCCAGGCAGACGCCTGGTAGTCCTTGACTGATTTTTTGCAGGTCTCGGTGAGATCCTCCGCCAGAGCTTCAACTTCTTTGCGCTTCAGCTCGGGATTTTGGAGGGCTTCGACAAAATCCCCTCTTTTTTCTGCGATCAGCTCTTTTCTCTCATCGCTGATGAGGTCGTCGTTGTAGCGGAGAAATTTACGCACTCCCTTGACAAGGGCATTGCCACCTTTGATCGCGTCTTTGTCCAGGGGTAGCTCGGCGAGTTCTTCCTTGGTTTTCTTCTTGATGAAAAACATGTCGTGGAGAGTGGTACGGGATTAGTCGCCCGTTTTCAAAACTTTGATGAACGCATCCTGCGGAATGTTGACCTTGCCAATCGCCTTCATCTTTTTCTTTCCCTCTTTTTGCTTTTCGAGGAGTTTCCGCTTTCGGGAAATATCACCGCCGTAGCACTTTGCCGTGACGTTTTTCCTCATCGCGCTGATGGATTCCCGCGCAATGATCTTCCCGCCAATGGTGGCCTGAATGGCAACGGTGAAAAGCTGCTGAGGAATCACGTCTTTCAGCTTTGAGGCAAGCTGGCGACCGCGGTATTCGGCTTTGTCACGGTGAACGATCACGGAGAAAGCGTCGACGGATTCGCCAGCAATGAGCATGTCCATTTTAACGAGCTTGCCTGGCTGATAGTCGGCGTGCTCGTAGTCCATGCTGCCGTAACCGCGCGTCATGCTCTTGAGACGGTCATTGAAGTCCACTAGGATTTCGTTGAGCGGAAGAATACAGGTGAGAAGAACGCGAGTGGAGTCGAGCGTTTCGGTGTTTTCGAGGAGGCCGCGTTTTTCGGCGACGAGCTTCATCATGTCGCTGATATACTC
>JAKMGR010000673.1 GCA_022424805.1 Verrucomicrobiales bacterium | reverse complement strand
CCACTGCGTCGACGTCCGCGACCACCTCCTCCGCCACCTCTCGCGGGTGGCTTTTCGGTTGAGTGCTTTGCGGCTTCACTGTGATACGGATGACCCTCATCGACCGGCACTGGCTTCCCAAGAAGTTTCTCGATATCCCTGAGATAGGCACGCTGTTCCGCGCTGCAGAACGAAATCGCCTTTCCCTCAGCACCGGCGCGCGCAGTGCGACCAATCCGGTGAATGTAGGTTTCCGCCTCGACCGGCAAATCGTAGTTCACGACGTGAGTTACGCCATCCACGTCGATGCCACGCGCTGCAACATCCGTTGCTACCAGCACCTTATAAGTCCCGTCTTTGAATCCCTCAAGTGCCCTCGTCCGTGCCCCTTGACTCTTATTTCCGTGAATTGCGGCACCTTTTAACCCATGGCCTTCGAGCTTTGCGACAACCCGGTTTGCAACATGCTTCATCTGGGTAAAAACGATTGTCTGCCCGATGTTGCCGGACTTCAAAATCTGCGCGAGCAGGTCATTCTTGTTGCCGCCGTCGACAAACAGGACCGACTGCGCGATGCGATCGACGGTCGGCTCATCGGGAGCTATCGCGATACGAACCGGAGACCTCACCATCGTATTAGCCAATGACTCCACTTCGGGAGCCATCGTTGCGGAGAAAAAGAGAGTCTGCCGTTCGCTCGGAATTTCCCTCAGCACCTTTTTGATATCGTGAATGAATCCCATATCCAGCATGCGATCCACTTCGTCGAGGATGAAATATTCAATCTCGTTCAAGTTGATGTATCCCTGCCCCATCAGATCGAGCAATCGCCCGGGCGTCGCAACGAGGATATCAACACCACGCTGCATTGCTTTGACCTGTCGCCCCTGGCTTACACCACCGAAAATGACAGTGTGAAAAATGCGGAGGAATTTGCCGTAGACCTCGACGCTCTCCCCAATCTGCGCGGCGAGCTCCCGGGTAGGAGCGAGAATCAAGGCGCGCGGCGTGCCCTTTTTCGGACGCCCACCACTCTTCGAAAGACGTTCCAGAAGCGGAAGAGTAAAGGCTGCCGTTTTCCCTGTTCCGGTCTGGGCTCCTCCGATCAGATCTTTTCCCTCGAGCAAATGTGGGATCGATTGCTCCTGAATGGGAGAAGGAACGGCATAACCCGCTTTTTTGATCGCCCGCTGCAATTCAGGAATCAATTCGGCGAACACGCCTTCCAGTTTTGTCGAATCCGCACCGGAATTATCAGTGCTGCTCGACCGAGAAGAATGGTCCGTAGTCATATGTTTTTTTGCCCCGGGGAATCGTCACTCTTTACCAATTGGGCTTTGGAATAGAGAGGTGCTGAAATAACAGCAGCGCGGGGATAATGGCCGAAGATTCGATACAGCCGGTTTCCTGATAAAAAACGGTAACATTATTGCCACCGTCTCAGGGTTGGCGACTAACGCGGCACAATGGGAGATTCGCAAGGGGAATTACCGGATCACAACCACCTCTCCCAAAGCAGGTCCTCACCTTTCAGGCCATGTTCCCTCAGCCCTTCTGCTATTTTTTCCCGGTCTGGCTCTACGACCCCCTCCTCCGCAATCTGCTTTTCATCCGCTGGATACTCCGGAAATATTTCGCAAGCATAGGCCCAGCAAGCCCAGGCACGCCAGGATCGCATCACTTTTCTTGGCTCCACCATCCGCGTGGCGAGATGCTGGAAATGGCGTCGTGGATTCCCCACGAAGTGCTCATCCTTGCGATTACTCATCACCCAATGCATCGCCGCATAGGGCAAAGGCCACATACGAAGAATTTCCGCATCTTCGCAGAGGTCAGCCGAAAACGCCCGGTTCAATAGCAAAACTGCCTGTGCAGGCAAGCCCTGCAGCCAGAGCGATTGGGCACAGGTCAAAGCGAGCAGGTAAAACTCTTCGCGTCTATTTTTGCCAAGAACCCTCATCTCGGCAGCTTTGTGGACCCGATCAATCGAGGGAAGAAAGGGACACGGAGCTAAATCAGCTAGATGCTCGGCCATCACGTCGCGGAATTTTTATTCTCGAATGGTTGTGGCTGATTCTTTTTGATCGCTGAAATAACTTCCGTAGGATCATCGGTCAGTG
>JAKMGR010000671.1 GCA_022424805.1 Verrucomicrobiales bacterium | reverse complement strand
CCTTCGGAATGGGACTCGATCGCCTCGCAATGATTATGTATGGGATTCCCGACCTGCGTTTGCTTATTGAGAATGATGTGCGGTTTCTGCAGCAGTTTTCGTAGGCCGACTTTCGTCGGCGATATTTGATGTTGGATTTTTGATGTTGGTGAATGAGTAATCGGACGCTCCAGATTTGGCGGCAAGCGCATCATCTCGCGTTGGATATTCACATTGTGTCGCTGAGTCTTCCGAAGTTCGAGTTGTATGATCGGGGTTCACAAATTCACCGGTCATCTAAATTAATTCGGAGCAATGTTGTTGAGAACCACGGTAGAGGAAAATACAAAGCCGACTACCTCCGCTTTCTCAATTATGCCTTTGCTTCAAGTTTTGAGACCGATGATCACTTCGAAACCCGTTCACTCTCAGATCGCGAAAAATGTGACGACCTTCTTTCCAGAAACCAAACCCTCGGTAAAAAACTGAATCGATCTATAAAAACGATAGAAAAATCGCACAGCGAACCCGGCAACTAGTCCACAATTTTCAAAGAACGAAGATCCCAGCCGCCGCGCGGAAGATCCCGACCGCAACAAAGACGATCGCAAATCCAGCAATCAACTCCCAAAACCAATTCTATGAACGTTTCTCTCCAATGGCTATCCGACCACGTGGATTTTTCGGAATACTCCATGTCTGAACTCGATGATCTGCTGACCTTTGCCGGCATCGAAGTCGAAGGTATTCAAAGCCTGCCGGATCATCTCGTTGTTGCTGAGGTCATCTCTTCTGATAAGCATCCAGATGCAGACAAGCTTTCTATCTGCCAGGTCGATGACGGTTCAGGCACTCCAAGACAAATCGTCTGCGGGGCGAAGAATTACCAAGTCGGAGATAAAGTGCCGCTCGCGCTTCCTGGTTGCGTGCTCGATGCAGGAGAGGGAAAAACTTTTGAGATCAAAGAGGGCAAGCTTCGCGGTGTTGAATCCCTCGGCATGATGTGTGCCGCATCGGAAATTGGACTCACTGACGATGCGGATGGACTACTGATTCTTTCTCCTGATTTGAAAACAGGGACTCCTCTTTCGGAGGTGTATCCCGCTGTCTTTGAACTTGAGATCACGCCCAATCGCCCTGATTGCCTCAGTCACCTCGGTGTGGCTCGCGAACTCGCTGCTCTTGCGGGTAAGCCTCTCAAAAGAGTTGCTCACCATGGCGATTCCGCTACCCCGACCCGAGTGGCGAAGAATGATGAAATCAAGATCTCCACGGATTCCTGTCTTTATTATACAGCGCGGATTATTCGCGGTGTGAAAGTGGGGAAATCTCCTGCCTGGTTGAAGCAGAAGCTGGAATCGATCGGCCTCCGTCCGATCAATAACGTGGTCGATATCACGAACTATGTTCTCATGGAAATGGGGCAGCCGCTTCACGCTTTCGATATGGCCAAGCTCGATGGCGGAATTCATGTTCGCGCTGCAAATAGCGAAGAAGAGTTTGTCGCGCTCGATGGAGAGACATACGTGCTCGACGACACGGACATGGTCATTGCCGATTCAACCAGAGCGGTTGCAATTGGTGGAGTCATGGGTGGAGAAGATTCGGGCGTGACGGAGACGACTACTGACGTGCTGCTCGAGTCGGCTTATTTTACCCCTGCCGCGATTCGTCGGACGGCACGGGCCTTGAACCTGCATTCCGATTCAAGTTATCGCTTTGAGCGTGGTGCTGATCCTTACCAGGTGAATGGAGCTTCGGATCTCGCTGTGAAATGGATCCTGGAACTCGCCGGCGGAGAGGCCGAAACGGAAATCGTCACCTGTGGAGAAATTCCTGCGCCGCCCGCAGCCGTTGCTTTGGATAACGACTACACCCGATCCGTGATCGGAAGTGACATTTCCGATGAGGAGATCGCCTCTATTCTCGGGTCTCTTGGAATGGAGAATACGAATGGAGAATGGTCGATGCCAACCTATCGCCTCGACCTGCCACGGCCCGTCGACCTCGTCGAGGAAGTCGCGCGCGTTCACGGACTCGATAAGGTTCCGTCCAATCAGCAGGCGTGGTTTTCTCCGGCCTCGAAGGCCGATGCCTCCTTCGATTTTGCAGCGAAAATTCAAACTCGCTTGTGCGGAATCGGATTTTTCGAAACTCGAAACCTCAAGCTCATTTCAGAAGCGCAGCTTTCTGATGATCTTGCAACGAATCACCGGGGAATGAGTCCAGTTCGATTGAAGAATCCTCTCAACGACGAGCAGGATTATCTGCGTCCGGGCCTCGTTCCTGGATTGCTGGCAACAGCGGAAAGAAATGTACGTTTTGGAAATCCTGACCTGAGACTTTTCGAGATGGGTCGCGTTTTCACTGCAACGCCCAAAGGCGGTGAAGTGGAGCATGAGCATCTTGCTCTTTTGATCTCAGGGGCTTCGGCTCCTCGAAGCTGGGCGAACAACAAATCAGTGAATCTCGACATTCATGATCTTCGCGCTGCTCTCGATCAGATCTGTCCTGCGGGTCTGAATTTTCAACCGATTGAAGATGACCGTCTCCTCTGCGCTTGCAATATTGAGATTGGGACGGGAAAGAAAGCAGCGAAGCTGGGTTTAGCGGGAGTTGTTTCTCCTGCCCGAGCCCGTGAGTTGGATATCGAAGCGCCGGTAATGGTGGCTGAGATCAATCTGAAAAAGCTGATGGCTGCTATCAGTGATGAGACGAAGTATGAAGAGTTGCCGCGCTTTCCCGGGAGCTCGCGAGACATCGCCATGCTTGTTCCTTCGGAAATGGGAGCTGGCGAGGTAGCCGCATTTTTCGAGGCTCACAATGAACCGCTGCTTCAGTCTTTCGAACTCTTCGACGTATTTCAGGATCCGTCCGGTGAGAAGCTTCCTGCGGACAAGAAATCGCTGGCTTGGTCGATTTTGTATCTCTCACCCGAGAGAACCCTCGAAGCTGCCGAAGTCGAGGCTGCACATTCGAAACTTTTAGATTCCCTTAAATCGGGATTAAACGTAGACTTCCGGTAGACATAGAACTTTGCAGAGGTTTACGACGTAAGTCGTAATCGAAGATTTTCGGATTTTCCTACAGTGTTCGACCCTTACCGATTACAACAGGCCCGGACCGTTACTACGTTAACGGAGGCATAGCGAATCGTCGGCTGTCAGGCCTTCACTGGAAGGCAAAAGTCGATGCGCGGCTTCCCCCGTATTGAGAAACGGGAACGTGAGCCTCAATATCGGAGACGGCACATGTGGGTTCCATCAAAGCGCCTCGATTTCCTGCCATCAGTGAAACTCGGGGCGCTTTTCTTGTACTCCTTATCCTTTTCTCCGGGGTAAGGATAAGGAGTGTTTACTCGTAATCCCACTTCATGATCCAGGGGTCCTTCATCTCCTTCTGAAACTGCTTCAGCTTTTCCTGCATCATCACCAGCGCATCGCGATGAGCGGGATCGCTGACTAGGTTCTTTGCTTCGTAGGGATCCTCGTCGATTTTGAACAGCTCAAACTGCTGGCGGTGGATGTATTCTCCGACTGTCTTCTGGCCGTAGGGTGCATCTAGCGATTGTTGAAACTGTGCTTGAAAACTACTCGCGACCCAGAGATCGGAGGCGAAGGGGTAAGGCAGTGGATGGGCGATGTTCCAGATGAGTTTGTATTCGCGATCGCGAACGACTCGCATCGGATAATACATCTGAATCTCGTGAAAGGTGTGGGAAGCAAAGATGGTTTCCCAGTGCTCCGCATCGGGCTTCCCGAGAATCGAGATCCAGGATTTTCCGTGATAACTCTTGATTCCTCCGCGAGGCCCACGGTTTTCTTTTGCAGCGTAGGGCTTGTCTTTCCAGTAGTCCTTGGCTTCGACAAATTCCTTGGGGCGGTTTGCTTTTCGGTTCAAACCTCCACCGAAATCGAGAAGGGAAGGAGCAATGTCGACGTGTGAGATCATGCCTTCGTGCTTCACGCCGCGATTCTTTTCGTAGGGATTTCGGACAACGAAAGGAACGCGGAGTCCGCCTTCGTAGACTGTCGTTTTTCCGCCCGCGAAGGCCATGCCATGATCAGCTGTAAAAACGATCATCGTTTTGTCATAGAGGTCGGCTTCCTTGAGAATCTCGACGAGTCGGGCGACGCCCCGGTCGACCCGGGAAATACTTTGGTAATACTGCGCCAGCTCTTCTCGAGTCTCCGGTGTATCTGTGAGAAAGTGGGGGATGATCACATCGGCGGGATCGTAGAACACTTCATCGACACCCTCGTGGGAACCGTCGTTCGGTTTGTTGCCAAAAAGATCCGGCTTCAGTTCGCGTTCGGAAGTTCCGTCTTTGCCTCCACCACGGTGAGGAT
>JAKMGR010000657.1 GCA_022424805.1 Verrucomicrobiales bacterium | reverse complement strand
CACCTGGTCTTTTCCAAAGGGAATATACCAATCATCCGACGTTCACCTTTGCGAGCCAGGTTCGATTCGTTCGCCCGATGGAAAACAGATCGCCGTTCTTCTCCGGGAAAATGCCCGTCGCAAAAACTCGCACATTATATTCTCCGACGACGATGGCGAAACGTGGAGCGAACCACGGGAAATGCCCGAGAGCCTCAATGGCGACAGGCACACCGGAAAATATACCGACGACGGGCGGCTGTTCATTTCTTTCCGAAGCAACTCCCCGAAAGGAAGCAAGGGGGAGTATGAGGACGACTGGGTAGCCTGGGTTGGAACGTGGGATGACCTCGTCGACGGAACACCCGGACAGTATCACCTTCGACTGAAAGACAATCACAAGGGAGCAGACACGGCCTACCCCGGAGTCGAGTTGCTCCCGGACAATACAATCGTTACTACCACCTATGGGCACTGGGACAAAGGAGAAGAGCCCTACATTCTCAGTGTCCGCCTCAAGCTGGAAGAGCTGGACGCCCTGGCATTGCAACAGAACCACGCTCCAAAAACTGTTTTCGAAGCCGGTGCCGATGGCTACAACGTCTACCGCATTCCTGCAATCGTTGCCGCTGCGAATGGCGATCTTCTCGCGTTTTGCGAAGCACGAACCGGGGGCGACGCCAGCGAGATTGATATGGTCTTGAAGCGTTCTTCGGACGGCGGCAAGACCTGGGGTGAACTGGAAGTCGTCCTCGAAAGTGATGACTTCCTCGACCTCTTCGGGGATGACCCACCCGAAATTACAATCGGAAATCCCGCACCCGTAGTGGACCAACTCAATCCAAAACACCCTGGCCGACTCTGGCTTCCGTTCACTCTTGAGAACGATCGTGTGTTCGTCACCTATAGTGATAACTCCGGAAAAACCTGGGCACCTCGCCGGGAAATCACGAAAGACGTAAAGAAAGAACCTTGGGGCTGGTATGCAACCGGCCCCGTTCACGCTATTCAACTGCAGCGAGCGCCTCATTGCGGACGGCTTGTCATCCCCTGCGACCATCGCCTCAGTGATGATGGAGAAGACCGCGGACCGAATGGAGTCCATGCTATCATCAGTGATGACCACGGAGAGACCTGGCGTATCGGAGCGCTGGACGAGACCTATGACGATGGACTGAACGCGAATGAAACCACCGTCGTCGAACTCAACGACGGCTCTCTTTACTTCAACACTCGCGATCAGAATGGCAAAGCGCCCGGAACGCGCGGTGAAGCCTGGAGCAACGACGGTGGCGACACTCTCGTTTCCCGCAGCGATGACTGGGAGAAGTTCCGTCCCGTCGAAGGTGTTGTCGACCCTCCTGTCGTTCAATGCGCCTTGCTGCGCGCTGCCGAGGATCTCATTCTTTTCTCAGGACCGGATGACAATGGTCCCAGCGGAAAAGGGCGCAGCGACATGCGGATCCGCTATTCAACTGACGAGGCGACGACCTGGCAGGACGGACCGCTGCTTCACGTGGGCCCCGCTGCTTACAGTGACATGGTGAATCTCGATACCGGGGAGACTGGCGTTCTTTTCGAAGCTGGTGAACCGGGCCAGAAAAATGCGTATCAGCGAATCGTGTTCATTGCGGTCGATCAAAAATCCATTAAGAGAAAGTAAGAGAATGCGTCGATTTCTAATCCTGGCCGTATCTGCGCTCACTTTCATCAGCTATGCCAAGGATCGCCCCAACATCCTTTTAATCGTATCCGAGGACAACAGCGAGCAGATCGGCTGCTACGGAGAAACCCGAGTTCACACGCCAGTTCTCGATGGACTCGCCGGGACGGGAGTTCGCTACACTCGCGCCTACGTCCCCTACTCGGTCTGTAGCCCATCGCGCGCCGCCTTTTTAACTAGCACATACACGAGGCAGAATGGGCACATTGGGCTCGCAACGCATCGCTTTTCCTTTCACAGCAATTTCAAAACGATGCCTGCGTATTTTCGGGAAACTGGCTATTACACGGGGTTCATCGGAAAGACGCATGTGAATCCCGAGAGCCTGGTCGAGGACTTCATCGACTTTCGCGGAGTGAAGCATGCCAATTTCTCCAATACCCACAGCATCGAGGACTACGCGACCGAGGCCCGGACCGTTTTCGAAAATGCAAAAGCGGCGAACAAACCGTTTCTCTGTATTATCAACTACTCGGATGCCCATCGAAGATTCATTGGCACTTCAAATGCCGGCTATCCTACGGTGAACGTCAACGGGACCGAGGCTGCACCCCTACCATGGATCGGAGTCGAAACTCCCGCGCTCCGTCGAGAAATGCGGAATTACCTGAATTGCATGAACCGTCTTGATGAAGGGATCGGCCTGGTGCTGAAAAGGCTCGACGAACTGCACGCGCGCGACAATACAATCGTCGTCTACCTGGCAGACCATGGAGGCGACTTTCCCCGCGGAAAGACCACCTGTTACGAAGGAGGTGTCAAAGTCCCCATGATCGTCAACTATCCGACTTCATTTCCCAAAGGCCAGGTCGAAACAGCATTGGTATCGTCAATGGACATCCTCCCCACTTTGCTGCAGGAGGCCGGGATCGACATCCCTGAAGAACTAATGGGAACACCGCTGCAATCGCTGCAGGATTCAAAGGCACCAAGACGGAAATACATTCACACCTTCAGCACCGGTTCGTCGGCGAACATTCTGCACCTGACATTCGGGATCTGCGACGAACGCTATAAGCTGATTTACAATCCGGTACGAGCGACGAATACGGCAGCCATCTCCCGCTACGCAAACACATCGATTCCGAAGGCACTCTGGGATCCTGCCTATATAGATCCACCTGAATTCGAACTCTACGACCTCGAGTCTGATCCTAACGAGTTCACAAACCGGTCTGCCAATCCTGAATTCCTCACACCCCGAGCAAGACTTTTCCGGGCCATGAGGCACTTCCAGAAAGAGATCAATGACCCATTCCTCTATCGAAAGAATATCGAGTTCTACATGCAGGAAATGCGAAACCCTTCACGCCATCCGAAAAAAAGAAGCCAGGAAACCTGGAGCCACCTCCAGGAATTCTATCCGCGAAAGTAATTTCCCAAGTGCCAACGATTAATTTCTAACTTGACATACATGGTCAAATCTACCCATGAAGACAGGGGTTCACCCCTTCTCCCCCTGCCCTCCTCAATCCCGGTAGGACCTACCCACCGATAAGAATTCCTTGATAAAGCAAATTCCTTTGAATTTTAATTTCAATTCTTTCCCACGAAGATCTCGCTTCGGCCATCGAAGCACTGCGTTAGGAGCCTGATATGGAAGCCAGTACAAAAGCGGATCAGCCGGCGGTCGAAGCCGCTCAGACGATCATCGAAACCAAGGAAGCGGTCACAGGAAAGGCTTTCACCCTGGCCGAACAACTCGAGGACTGGCTCGCTTCACTCCAGTGGTTTCCTGATAACCTGGTGAGTCCGATCGCTTCCGCGATTCTCCTGGCCGGTCTCTTCGTTGTCGCCTGGCTGATCTTCGTCGTCTTTCGGCCCATCCTTCTCCACTGGGTCAAGAAGCACCTTTCGCGCACCGCCTACACCTGGGACAATCAACTGCTCGAACATGGCGTCTTCCGCTGGCTCGCCCACCTTCTCCCCGGTCTTCTCATTTTTCTCGTCGCACCAGGATTTTTCAAAGACGCTCCCCTTCTTGCCAAAATTCTGAAAATAGGATCGGAGCTCTATCTACTCATCTCGGTTTACTTTGTCTTCGACTCTCTTTTCAACGCGATTCAGGCAACTCTTTCGATCAAGAAGGTCGGTCGTCATCTCAACCTCACAGCGATCAACCAGGTCGCCAAGTTGATCACGGCCCTGATCATCTTCCTGCTCTGTTTTGCGGTCCTTCTTCAGCGCCCACCGATCGCCCTACTCAGCGGACTCGGGGTGCTGGCCTCGGTCTTCATGCTCATCTTCAGGGACGTCATCCTCGGCTTTGTTGCTGGAATCCAGTTGTCGACCAACAGCATGCTTTCGATCGGTGACTGGCTCGAGATGCCCAGCCACAAAGCAGACGGAGACGTCGAGGAAATCGGTCTGACCACCGTCAAAGTCCGCAACTGGGACAAGACTATCACCACCATCCCGACCTACGCCCTGATCAGTGAGTCGTTCCGAAACTGGCGGGGCATGTCGGAGAGCGGAGGACGACGAATCAAGCGCTCTCTCTTTATCGACATCAGTTCGATTCGGCTCTGCTCTGAGGAGATGCTGGATCGATTTCGTGAAATCGAACATATCGCAACCTACCTCAAGAAAAAAGAAGCCGAGGTCGAGACTTACAATGAAGCGATGGGAGAAAAGGCCGACAAAAACCGGGTCAACGGACGTCGCCTCACCAACGTCGGAACTTTTCGTGCCTACATCGAGGCCTATCTCCGACATCATCCTGATATCAACCAGGAGATGACCCTCCTTGTCCGCCAGCTCGCCCACGACGGTCGCGGCCTTCCGATCGAAATTTATTGTTTCAGCGCCAACAAGAACTGGGCTCCTTACGAAAGCATCCAAGCCGACATCTTCGACCACCTCCTCGCGGTCGCTCGGGAATTCGATCTCGAACTTTTCCAGGAACCTTCGGGAAACGACTTCTCGAAGATCACCGGAAAACGAGATGCCAGCTAGGCGCGCCTACTTCGAAAGGCACGGGGACGAGTAGCCCTGATCCCGAATTTGCTAGAGCAGCTTCCTCATCTCGGCCACTTTCTTGAGGGGCTCGGCTACCAGATTTTCTTCTGGCCGATGTCTTTGCGAAGTTGGTAGAGCTCGAGTTCGGCCCCGTCATCCGTGGGAGACCCGTATTTGGTTTCCCACCACTTGTTTCGGCCGGAATGA
>JAKMGR010000641.1 GCA_022424805.1 Verrucomicrobiales bacterium | reverse complement strand
ATATAGATCCGGTGGATCGCTCGCTTCGCTCCTTTGTGAGCCTTTGCAGAAATCTCATCGGCAAAGAATCCGGCTTTGCGTAATTTCTTTGGAAAGCCTCGTTCAGGATCGGCCGCCCAGAAGGTGACTCTTCCACCCGGCTTAAGGGCATCATAGATCATGTCCAAGCCATGGGGATCGTAGAGTCGTTTGTTGTCGGGCTGAATCGTGAAGGAAGGGCCGTTGTCGACATCGAGCAGGATGGCGTCGAACGCTGATTTGCCTGCCTTGGCAATGCACTGGTAGACATCGCCGACATACACACTGACCCGCGGTTCATCGAGCAGGGGACCGTTGACTTCCTGGAGAAATTCTCGATTCCACTCCACCACCTCCGGCAGGAGTTCGGCGACACACACCGAGGCGTCCTTGTCGACGAGTTCCAATACGCGCTTCAGGCTGAATCCCAATCCCAATCCACCAATCACCACCTTGGGAGCCGGGTGCGGTCGTGCGAAACGGCAGGCCTCGTCGGCAAGCAGCAGCTCTGACTCCGTCCAACCGGAAGTCATCAATTGCGTGCCATTGTACTTCAGGGAAAAATCCCGATCGTGTCGGTGAAGGGAAAAACGTGAGCCGTCCGGTGTCTGCGTTTCAGCCAGGGTTAGGAAAGGTTTCATGGTTGTGTTAGGGTACTCCGTGCCTCCTCCTTCCCGCCGCGATCAGATTCCTTCGCTTCGTCCAGATTTCGAATGGCCTGGATAACTTCTCCGCCTTGCCTGACTCTTCTTCCAGCGAATTTTGTAGACCGTGTTGTGAAAAAATCAGAAGTAGCAGGAGGTATCTCAGTGGAGTTCGGTCAGGCTATCTAGACAAATGTGGAGATCTATTTTTGTTTCGGCAACGGAGTTGCAGGACTAAGTGCCCACTGTGAAGATGGGTGAGCTTGGGACCCCGGTCAGCTTGCGGGATATTGTAAGCACATTGCGGGCAAGGTGGAACTCACCCCTCCCTAATTCTAGTGGGTCTTCGCGGGTTATTCGGATGCCCACAGACGATTCAGCTTATTCACTGCCTCCCGCACTCCATCATCCGAAGCATACATAACACCGCGCTCATTCATGAAGGTGCTCCCAGTGGGATTAAGATCGAGCGGTTCGCCAAAGATATCTGTCGCAGGCTGTCCCCACTCCTCCATCAAACAGGAGGATGCGGCGAAATCCCAAACCGATCCACCGCCTGCGCTCGCTTTCGGAAATTTGTAATAGACGGCCGGGCTGTGCTGCGTGACCCAGGCCCCATTGAGGGCGGCGCCTGCCTGATCAATCGTGATGAGTCCGGAGCATCCTGATTCCTTGGCGATCTTTTCCATCGCATCGAAAATCTCGGGTGCGTTGGGAAGACTTTTCATACTCCGGTCTATGATCCAGGTGAGCGCTCCGGTCGATGTGGGATTCGGGGGTGGCAGGGGGTCTCCGTTTTTGCGGGCTTCTTGTCCTTTTTGGGCATGAAAGATGTCGCCTGCAACCGGATCGTGGATGACGCCGATGACGGCTTCACCGCTTCGCGAAACCAGCGCGATGGAAACGGAGTAGCCGGGAGTTCCTTCGGTAAAAGGCAGGGTTCCGTCGAGAGGGTCGATGCACCAGAAGAAGTCCGTGTTGAAGCGGCTCGAATCGTCTTCGCTTTCTTCGGTGAGAAGTCCCAGTTGGAATTTGTCGATCGAGTCGTGGAGGATTTCCAGAATTTGTGTCTGACTTTCGAGATCCACCTCCGTCACTACCTGGGAAGCGAGCGTGTTTCCTGCTTCTTTCGTATTCGATTCCCGGTGTTGTCCCACCTTGGCCTGGATATGCGCGCCCGCCTGCGTGGCCGCAGTCATCGCGAGTTCGCGTAGTTGGGTGAGATCGGAATCGGTCAGGTTCATTGGGGCTTTGTTGTTGTTTGTGAAATCCGAGAGTCAACATTCCACCGGCCGGAACTTTTCCAAGTTCCGCTACATGTTTCCTGTAGCGGAAGATGGTAATCTTTCGACGGGTCATCTAGAGGCACTCAAGCACTTCTCGCGCTACCCGTTCGCTGTAGGAGTTAATCTTCCAATGGCCGGGACACCAGCCTTTCAGAAACCGATGGAAGTCGGTCCAGGCTACCGGGAAGAGTTCTCTCCA
>JAKMGR010000637.1 GCA_022424805.1 Verrucomicrobiales bacterium | reverse complement strand
GGAGATATTGAGGCATGGCACGACTCGTAGGCTTTGAAAAGTGGTGCTACCACTGCTCTTTCTCTCGGCTTTCGTCGCTGATGGAATCCTCGTAGCGATAGTGTTCACAGGGAATCAGGATCCTTTTATCTGGAGCCGTTCCTCCGAGATATTCAATGAACGCAGCGACTGTTCCAACAGCCATTTTTCGGGGAAACTGCTGCGGCGTATCATAGAGTTTTTTCTCGAAAACCGCCTGCTTCCCAGCGGGCGAAGCGTCGAAGGCGACAATGGTGATTTGATTCTGCTTGCCCGCTTTTACGACTGCCGCATGGGCACCCAATGCGGAGGGATCATTGATCGCAAAAATTCCCGTGATGTCTGGATGCGCCTGCAGAATATCGGTCGTGACGGCGTAGCCAGCGTCGCGCGCACCTTTACCGGTCAGTTCGGTCACGATCTCAATAGGGCTGTTTGCTTTTTTCAGCGCGTTTTTGAATCCATCGACTCGCAGGATACAGCTCGTCACTTCGGGAAGGGAAACCACAGCGACCTTCCCCTTGTTACCCAGCGCCTTCATCATGCTTTCTCCAGCCAGCTGCCCGCCTTGGAAGTTGTCGCTACCGATGTGTGAGCTCACCAGTTTCGAAGCCTCTTCGTCACTGACTTGAACATCAAAAGAGAAAACAGGAATGCCAGCTTCGTGTGCAGCTTTAACCCCCTGACTTGCCGAACGGGAATCGACGGGGTTCAGAAAAATCGCGTCGTATCCTTGCGCCACAAAATCGGACATCTGACTGTTCTGCTTTGCCGGATCAAGTTCACCGCTCAGTGCCGTGACTTCGTAGCCATGTTTTGCAGCTTCATCCGTCATCACATTTGCGATGAGCTTGAAAAACGGATTGGTCAGATCCATGCAAGTCATACCAATGCGCCCCTTGATGGCGGGAGCATCCTTGTTCTCGCCGCAGCCAGCAGCAAAGAGAGCGGAAACTATAAGAGCAAAAAAATAGCTAGAGCAGAATTTCATGAATACTACGCTACGCAAAATTGCGAGCAGGAATCAATCGTTTCCAGTGATTGTTTTCTCTACAGCGCAGATAACTCCAGAGTCCCGATGCACTGAATATCGGCTCATTCCAAATCTATGTGAAGCGTTCCGTCAGTGGACGGGTGTGGCAGCTTTCACAGAATCAACAAAAAACAGAACCAAGTATAAGACGACAAGAACACCAGTCGAGATAGTCGGTACTTTCGGGCCGCTCTGACTCGTGCCTTCATACCAAACAGTCAGCCATACCCAGGCCGCTGGAACCAGCAATATCAGGAAACCTGCGTGCCTCATGAACATTACCCCGGAGCGAGACTTATCAAATTCCGGATAGCCGCTTATTTTCATGAACACACCGACAGAAATCACTCCGTGCACAATCACCACCCCCTGGATCGGGACGAAAACCACGTGGATGGTGTATTCGCGCAGCTAACCCATTTTTTTCGCTCAATCTCGTTATCTCACCACCGCCGTGTCGCTCCGCGCACCAAACCCACCATGACTCCCTGGATCATCAACTCTTGGACGGGAAGCAAATCCGGGAAGTCCGGGTTCTCGGCTTTCAAATAAGGCTTTCGACCATTGGCCACGTAACGCTTCAAGGTCGTTTCTCCGTCAATCAGAGCAGCGACTACATCTTGATCCCGCGGTTCGCGGTTTTCGAGGACAACGTGATCGCCATCCATAATGTGGGCATCAATCATGGATTCGCCCCTCACCTTCAAAGCGTATGCCTTGGTTCTTTCATCCAGCCCCATCGATCTGACATCAACAGAAAGAGTTCCATCCGCTTCTGGAGTCGTATCGTCACTGTATCCCGCAGGAATCGCTCCGTAGATGGGAACATCTACAATGGGCTCCCGCTCTGCCGCGTCAGCAAACATGAGCGATCGAGCCTTGCGATCCTTTTTTATGATCACTCCTTTTTTCTCCAGCGCTCGCAGATGACTGACAGCAGCAGTCTGGCTGGCAAATCCAAAATGTTCCTGAATTTCCCTCGTTGATGGCATAATTCCCGAACGCCGATGCTCAGCGTGAAGGAAGTCGAGGATCTCTTGTTGGCGGGCAGTTAACTTCATATATGAACAGTGTTCTATAGAACATTATAGAAAATTCTCAGTGCGCAAGTCAAAATCGCAATTTTATTACCCCTCCTGAAATTTCGGATTCCGAATGAAGCTTCGATACATATTTATTCCGGCCGCGCTCCTCGCGATATTACCATTCTGGTTTCTTCTTCGCGGCCCAGGAGAGGTCGAAGACGAACGCATTCCTTCAGGCGAACCGGAAAAGAGAACGGTCGAAACAATCGAACATGTGGCCGCAGCGGAACCCTCGGCTTCCCCGCCTGACGTGATCATTCAGCCCAGGAGCGTTCGCGAATCATCTCCGGAATTTCGATTGCGCGCCCAGCCAGATACTTCAACAGAAAAGGCAAAAGCCACTGCGCTTGAGAGGAATATTCCTGATACAACCGGTCCCGCAGAAGTTGAGAGAGAAGAAAAGCCGGAAGGCAAACCCATGGTAATGGGCGTCGTGAAGGAAAATGCGAAGCTCGATCCCAAGCTAGCCGAGTTAGCAAAGGAAGGCGTTCTCGCTGTCACCGAAGAACGATG
>JAKMGR010000625.1 GCA_022424805.1 Verrucomicrobiales bacterium | reverse complement strand
GTCTGATTGTGGTCGTTCAAACTCGTGCTCTCTATGGTGGTGTTCAGTTCGCTGGTAATACTTTGATTGACGACTCCAAGCTGCGGAAGAGAGTCGATCTCGCCGTCAATCGCCCGATTGACAACGCTGCTCTCGAAGCTGGTCGTGCCGAGATCCAGGAGATGTATCGGAAAAAAGGATTTTCTGCTGCGACTGTTACCTATCGCATCGGTGCTCCGAGCGCGGAGGGATATTCCACTGTTCTTTTCACGATCAACGAAGGAACCCAGGGTGTTCTTCGCAATGTCGAGTTCGTCGGAAATACCGCCTTCACCTCTGAGAAGCTGAAAGGTGAGATGTCCCAGAAAGAGAAGGGCCTCAAATCGATGCTTGGTCAGGGCGGCTCAACTGACGCCGAAACGCTCGCGCAGGATGTGCGAGCGATCGAAGATTTCTACCGCGACAATGGATACCTAAACGCTCGCGTCACCAATGTTTCGCGCATGCGTGCTGATGCCAAGTATGTCGATGTCGTTATGACGATCGACGAAGGCGACACTTACATGGTGGACAGTCTCGCGATCAATGGTGTCTCCGCCATCTCCATGCAGGAGCAAATTCTTCCTTACCTGAAGACGAAAGCCGGCGACGTTTTCGCTGGCGGCAAACTCAAGGAAGATATCGAGCACATCGAAGAGGAATACGGAACGCTCGGTTATGCCGAGGCTCGCGTGAATCCTCGCCTCGAAGACGCTGGTAATGGTGGTGTCCGCGTTGTCCTCGAGGTGAGCGAAGGTCGGCCATACAAGATTGGAAAAATCCACATCGAAGGAAATGAAAAGACGAAGGACCACGTCATCCGTCGCGAGCTTCCGCTTGAGCCAGGTCAGCCGTTCGATGTGAACCGTACTAAGGTGACCAAGCGTCGTCTTGAGAACATGAACTACTTCAACAGTGTTGAGGTCATGCCTCTCGACACCAGCTATATCGATGAAAAAGATCTTCTCGTTCGTGTTGTTGAGAAGCCTACTGGAACAATCAACTTTGGTGCTGGATTCAGCTCGATTGATAATCTCACTGGATTCATGGAGGTTACTCAGGCCAACTTTGATCTCTTCGACTGGCCTGACTTCACTGGTGCTGGACAGCGTTTCCGTCTGAGTCTCCGTGCAGGTAGTGAGCGCAAAGACTTTAGCATCTCGTTTACTGAGCCATGGTTCATGGGCCAGCGTCTCGCTCTCACGACTGAGGCTTTCTACCGCGATCTCCTCTTCCTGAGCGATCAGTACGAACAGACCAACTATGGTGGATCAATTTCCTTTAGAAAAGCAATTGGCGAATTCGCCTATGGAACGCTCGGCTTGCGCTACGAGAGCATCGAAATTAATGCTGTTCCGAACGCCTCTCCTGCGTTTCTTGCGGAAGATGGGAAGTTCGACAAGGTTTCTGTTGAACTGGGTGTGACGCGTGATACCCGCGACAATGTTTTCCTTCCGCGTGAAGGTCACAAAGTCAGCGCAGGCTTCGAATTTGCCGGTCTTGCAGGAGATGTTGACGATACGATCGTTTCCATTAGCGGAGCGCAGTATTTCCACCTTCCCAAGCACGATGTGATCCTTAGCCTCAGTGGTCGTTTCAATCACTCGACCGACGGAGATCATCTCTTCACTCGTCATTTCCTCGGTGGTGCCGACAGTCTTCGTGGATTTGACTACCGTGACGTAGGTCCTCGTGATCCTGTCAGTGGGGAGGTTCTCGGTGGTAACACTGCTTGGAACGGAACCGCTGAAGTATCTTTCCCAATGGTGGAAAAGATTCGCTTTGCCACCTTCTACGACGTAGGTGAAGTCAGCGACGGTCCTGTTGGCTCTGTTGGCGGCGGACTGAACTCCGATTGGGGTGTGGGACTTCGTCTCTTCATCCTCGGATCCGCTCCTGTTCGACTTGATTACGCCTTTCCTCTTCAGACCGATATTTTCAACGACGGCAACGGACGATTCCAGTTCACGATGGGCGCACAGTTCTAGTCTAAGATTTTCGAAGAACAAAATCTAAGAAACTGTCTTCCTTCGCCGTCTGATCTAAGGTTACCGGACCTGAACGGTTGCTCTCGTCCGCTAAGTCATCGAAATTCCCATTTCATCACCAATATGAAATTCAAACTGCCTACCTTCCTCTGCCTCGCCGCTTTTGCCCTGTGCTCTGCCGGCACCAACGCCTCTGCTCAGGGGGTCAAGATTGCTGTCGTTGACATGCAAGAAGCTCTGAATCTGTATCATAAGACCGAGAAAGAGGTCGAAAAGATCAATGCGATGGCTGACGAAAAGCGCAAGAACATCGACGAGCGCCAGGCTGCTTACCAGCAGATGACGACGAAGATGGCCGAGCTTGACAAGACTGTTCGCGACACCACGCTTGCCGAAGCGACCCGCAAGAAGGCGATGGAAGAGCTTCAAGCCCTCGCTCAGGAGCGTGCTGCCAAGGGTAAGGAAATCGCCGATGCCCAGCGCAAAGCGCAGTCTGAAGTGATGCAGGCTCGCTCCGACATGGAAGCAACTCTCGTGGGAGAAATCAAAGAGGCGGTTAATGCCATCGTCGAAACTCAGGGGCACGACCTCGTTTTCGATAAGTCGTTTCTCCCCAAAGCTAACAAAGCGATTCTCTACACCTCTAGCAATGTGGTGGACCTCACTGACGAGGTAGTAGCCGCTCTCAATACTGGTTCCTAGTTGGCCAATCGCAGTAACTCTGGAATTTTATCAAGCGACGGGAAGTTCTCGTCGCTTTTTTGTGTCGCGAAACCATGAAAACTACCGTCGCTGAAATCGCAGAATTAGTAGGAGGAAAACTGCTCCGTGGAGAGTCGGGAGCCGAGCTGAGTAATTTTGCCGCTCTCGACCAGGCCGATGCAGGTTGTGTGAGCTTTTTTGGAAATCCCAAATATGCTGAGCAGCTCGCTACTACGAATGCAGGGCTCGTTCTTGTCCCTGTTGAAGAAGTCAAAGCCCCGGAATCTGCGGCGCTAGTCCTCGTGGAGAATCCCGTTTTCGCATTCGACCGCATCATCAAGGAATTTGGAGTCGAACCTCCTGCATTTGAAGCCGGAGTTCACGAAGCCGCGTGGGTCGATCCGTCCGCTGAGGTTGATCCAGCCGAAGTCAGCGTGCTTCCCAGCGCGAGCGTGCTGGCTGGAGCCAAAATCGGCAAAGGAACGCGAATTGGTGCCAGTACTGTCGTCGGGGAAAATGCTGTTATCGGAGAAGACTGTGAAATTGGCCCCAACGTTTCCATCCGCGAAGGATGTATTCTCGGAGATCGTGTCATCGTGCATCCAGGTGTCGTGATCGGCGGAGACGGATTCGGATTTGAATTCGTTGAAGGCCGGCACAAAAAGATCGATCAGCTTGGAATCGTCCGCGTGGAAAACGACGTCGAAATCGGTGCCTCGACTACGATTGATCGCGCCCGCTTCGGCGAGACCGTGATCGGCGAAGGAACCAAAATCGATAATCAGGTTCAGATCGCGCACAACGTAGTCATCGGAAAACACTGTATCATCGTCGCCCAGGTCGGCATTTCCGGGAGTACTCGCATCGGGAACTACGTGACCCTCGCCGCGCAAACCGGAGTAGCTGGACATCTCAACATCGCTGATCAAACGACATGCGGAGGGCGCTCCGGCGTCATTGCTTCCATCGACGAACCCGGAGGCACTTACTTTGGCTATCCGGCCAAGCCGCTAAAAGAAAACCGGCGCGAGAGCATGTGGCTTAAGCAACTCGGTGGCCTGATCAAGCGTGTCAAGGCACTGGAGAAAAAGTCGGGGATGTAGAGGTTGCTGTTTCTTCAGGGAGTGAATCCCCCCAACTCCCGTTGCCTCTGTGAGATCCGCGTGATGAATATCCATCCGAGAACGCAAGCAGCAGCCCCAAGGGTAAAGCCAATGGCGGAAAGCAGATTGATTAAAAACGGTAACCCAGCCACGATCCCCACCATCGGCCGAGCAGCTTGCCGCAGGTTTGCAGGTTCTGACGCTGCGAAGTGCTTCACTGCGTTGTAGGGTTTAAAGAGGAGAGCAATGGGAATGAAGTGAAGCGCTACCGCCCAGCCCGGAGTCTGATCCAGCTCTCGACGCTCAATGACATGGGCGTTTTTCACCACCGTGTGAATCCAAGAGTACATAGCAAATGTTGCCCGCCAGAAAGGTCGGCATGATGATCAGCGAGCCGAGTATCACAATTTGTCCCTCATTGAATTGATCCATCTGAACTGTCGCCCCCAGATAGCCTCCATAGATGGCGTA
>JAKMGR010000541.1 GCA_022424805.1 Verrucomicrobiales bacterium | reverse complement strand
AAAACAGGGAGATCGTCGAGTGGAGTATTCGTCATACGGAAGATTCTTCAGCAGTGGCGGAGAGACTGTATGGAAAACCAGCAAAGCCCACCAAATTCTTTTCATTCTCGGGTATTCTCGTCTCATTCGCATTCACTCATCGGCAAGAACAGTAGTAAGGAACGCGAATGGAAAAGAATGGCCTGTGGCATCTCGAAAGGGCACGATTTTCTCATTCTGAATGGTGTGCGCTACACTGCCCCCATTGCGCCGGATTTCCTCTTGAGCGCTTTCCCTGCCCACCGCTACTCTCGATCGTCATGAGAAACATCCTGCCCATTCTCTTTTTCTCCCTGTTAACTTCCGTCGGACTGTCCAACGACTTCCGGGACATCCCGACCGAACCGACGCCCGGCGATAAGATGCTGGAGGAGTATTTCGAAATCGAAACGCGTCGCGTCACACAGCGGACGGCTTCCATCGTCGACAATATCGAGGATTGGTCGTGGACTAAAGCAGACCTTCGTCGCCAACTCTACGAAATGTTGGGACTACAGCCGCTCCCCGCCCGGACTGATTTGAAAGCGCGAGTGACCGGCTCCATCGAGCGAGATGGCATCATCGTAGAAAAAGTCGTCTTCCAGTCCCGTCCCGGTCTTTACGTCACTGGGAACTTCTACCGCCCCGCCGAACAGGACGGGCCATTGCCGACCATCCTCTACGTCTGCGGTCACGGGCGGGTCAAAATCGACGATGTCAGCTATGGGAACAAATCCCATTACCAACACCACGGAACGTGGTTCGCCCAGAACGGATACTGCTGCCTCACGATCGACACTCTTCAACTTGGCGAGATCGAGGGAATTCATCACGGCACTCACCGTCTCGGTCGCTGGTGGTGGAATGCACGCAGCTACACACCAGCTGGTGTCGAAGCCTGGAACTGCATCCGCGCCCTCGATTACCTCGAAACGCGCGAGGAAGTCGATGCCGACAAGTTCGGCGTCACGGGCCGATCAGGGGGCGGAGCTTACACCTTCTGGATCTCAGCACTCGATGAGCGAATCAAAGTCTCCGCTCCTGTCGCCGGCATCACTTCGATGCAGAACCACATTGTCGACGGCTGCATCGAAGGCCACTGCGATTGCATGTTCATGGTCAATACCTACCGCTGGGATTTTCCGCTTCTCGCTTCCCTGGTCGCACCTCGCCCTCAGCTGATTCTCAATACGGACGACGACCGCATCTTCCCTCTCGATGGTGTTGTCGATGTCTTTCAGAAAACGAGAAAAGTTTATGAGTCACTCGATGCGAGGGAAAACCTCGGACTTGCTCTCTACCAGGGTGGACACAAAGACACCCAGCCTCTCCGCGTCCCGGCTTTTCACTGGTTCGAGCGTCACCTCAAGGGAAAGTCAGCCGACGATGAACTGATCGATGCCGTCGCCGAAAAGATCTTCGAGCCACAGGAACTCAAGGTGCTCGACGAGATCCCCGGCAATGAGCGCAATACCTTTATCGACGACTACTTTACGAAACGCGTCCCCCGTAATCTGAAGATAGCTGAGAGTGCTTCTGACTGGGCCGTCGAACGTTCCCTAATTCACAATCGCCTCCGCAGTCGCAGCTTTCGAGGTTGGCCAACCGGTTCCGAGGAACTCGACTCGACGGAAGAATACCGAAGTTCCGCCGACGGAATCGCATTCAGTCGCTGGAGTTTCACTAGCCAGAGTGGCGTTCGCCTCCCCTTTTAGCTTGCCCTTCCGGCGGTATCCCTGCCCGCCGATCTCGATCTTGTCGTAATCATCGCTCTTGAAGAGGTGGGATGGAACAGCCTGCTCGCCACCTACGGAGGAACCTTTCCCGAGGCTTTTCCCGGCGCGGATCTCCCCGAAGCCGATGACGAGGCCTACGAGGATGAGAAGAATATGCACAAAAACATGAAGTGGGGCATGATCTACCTTCCGACCCGCGGAATCGGACCGACTGCGTGGACCTCGGATGAGCGGGAAAACGTTCACATTCGCCGTCGCTTTGCTCTGCTCGGTCAAACCATCGACACCATGAGAGTCTGGGACATCCGCCGCTGTGTCCAAGCCTGGCGCGAACTCGAAGGCGCCGATGAGCCGAACCTCTGGATTCAGGCCCGCGGGATCATGGCAGGAAACGCGCTCTATGCCTCGCTCTTCGAAAAAGATATTCACACTCTCGATCTGCACAAGATGCCGATCAGCCACCGCGGAGGCCCCATCTACCTCAATGTGCTGCGCTTCACCGACATTCATCAGATTGCCACAATCGTCGGTGAAAAGACCCGCATCCGCATCTACAGCGACAAGCCGAAGGACTGGAAGTATCTGACAAGCCATGCAAAGAAATTCGAGTGGCCCGAGAAGCAGGTACAGATTCGGGAGCCGATGGGCAAATAAGACAAAGGTTCGCCAATTGGAAGCCCTCTTCTGTAGTTGGCCTTTTTGAGGCCGGAATGTGCGTCCATCTGCCAACTCCCGCACAACTCGAGGTCACAGACCTCGGCTACAGAGCTATCCTCCTTGACCCTTTCGCCATTTGCGGCACCTTCCCGCGATGACAGTTCGCACCCGCTTTGCCCCCTCGCCAACCGGCTTTCTCCATATCGGAGGAGCTCGCACGGCGCTTTATAACTACCTCTACGCGAAGAAAAACGGAGGCTCTTTCATTTTGCGTGTTGAGGACACTGATGCAGAACGGAACACCGAATCGTCGATGGACATCATCCTCGACAGCATGAAATGGCTTGGCCTCGATTGGGACGAAGGGCCGCGCGTTGGCGGCGAATACGGCCCCTACAACCAAAGCGAACGAAGCGATATCTACGACCGCTACCTTGGTCAATTGGAGGAAAACGGACATATCTACGAAGATGATGGCGCGATTCGCTTTCGCGTCCCTGACAAAACCATCACGGTTCATGACAAGATCTGTGGAGACGTCTCAGCAAATCTAAAGGAACAAGGCTCCCGTCGCTACAATCAGGAGACCAAGAAGGAGGAAGAAGCGAATCCTGATATCGTTATTCGTCGTCCTGATGGCAGCTATATCTTCCATTTTGTGAACGTTGTCGACGACATCGAGATGGAGATCACACACGTGATTCGCGGAGAGGATCATATTTCCAATACACCAAAGCATCTCGCCCTCTTCGAAGCCTTCGGGGCCACCCCACCCGTCTTTGCTCACATCCCGCTCAACCTCAATCCAAGCGGATCGAAAATGGGAAAGCGCGACGAGGGTGCCTTGATTCACGAATACCGCGACGCAGGATTTCTCCCGGAGGCGGTAAACAACTACATGGCTCTGCTCGGCTGGTCCGCGAAGGACGACACCGAGATATTCACGATGGCGGAACTCACGGAACGCTTTGATCTACCCGGAGTCACGAAATCCAACTCCAAATTCGACTTTGCCAAATGCAAATGGGTCAATGCGGAACATCTCAAGCGACTCAGCCCGGAAGCCTTGCTCGAAGCAGCACGCTCTTTTGTCGATGATGCTGACCTACCCGCCGACGATCCCAGAATGCCAGCAGCATTGGAGTTGGCACGCGAGCGTGCCGAAGTCCTCGCCGAAATTCCCGACGTGATCGAAACGATCTATGCCGACGAAGCGACCTACGACGATGCTTCCTTTGAAAAGGTGAGAGGTCGCGAGGGAGTCGCTGATGTTGTCAAAGCACTCCACGATGGCCTCGCCGGGGTCGACGATTGGAATGTCGACAACATCAAGTCTGCCATCGCCGCAGCTGCCGAGGGAATCGGAGCGAAAATGGGAACTCTGATGCTTCCCTGCCGCGTCGGGGTCATGGGCAGCACCAGCGGCGCCGATCTCGTTCCTGTTCTCGAACTGATCGGAAAAGAGGGAGTTCTGAAGCGCTTGGATATCTTCGTCGGGAAACTGGCCTGAAATTTTGTAGGGAGAGGCGTTCCTGCCAACCACAACCTGTTGCATCAGCCACCCAACCCTCTCTCAGGTCACCGCCAAACAGGGGAAGCCGTTTCATAGCACCAACGACGCGACTCCGGCACTTGCCCTTTCCTCACACGCACCGCGCACCGGTGGTGGGTTTCTTTTTTACGCCGCAACTCGCTCTTGCTGGATCGCTTCGTCTCTCTAGAGTATCGCGCATGAGCTCAGATGCTGTCTCCGAAATCCCCGTCGAACACGACGATCCTATCAATATGCAAATCCTGGAGGTCTCCGAAGACCTTGTCAGTGGCTTTCAGCGCCATCCCTTCCAGAATATTGCAGAGAAGTCCGGCGTTGATCTCGAAACCATTCTGACCCGTATCCGGGCGATGCTCGAAGCGGGAGTGATTCGACGCGTTCGCCAGACTCTTCTCGCCACGAAGCTAGCCCACGGTGCTCTCTGTGCATGGAAAGTCGACAATGATAAACTCGACGCGACCTTCGATTTCATGTTCAAGGAAGATCCTTTCAGCGGCCACGTCGTGACGCGCTCGACTGATCGCGAGATTTCCGGAAGCGATTACAAACTCTGGACAACGCTAAAGGTTCCGCAGGGAGAATCCCTCGAAGAGCACGCGGAAGTGCTTCGACGC
>JAKMGR010000538.1 GCA_022424805.1 Verrucomicrobiales bacterium | reverse complement strand
ACAATAATGAGGTGAACATCGGCGCCATCGAGGCCTGCTTGTTCCAATGCCTTTTCGCCAGCCTTGGCAGCGAGGTGACTCGTGTGTTCGCCTTCGGCTGCGATCCGGCGTTCGCGAATCCCGGTGCGGCTGGTGATCCACTCGTCGGAAGTGTCGACGAGATCTTCCAGCTCCTGATTTGTCATGACCCGTTCAGGCAAATAGCTTCCGGTGCCCGCAATGCGGACCGGGATCATTTTCTGGTCTGGCGAATCAGCTGCGTTCTTCATTTTCGGATCAGGAACGAAAAGCGAAAAAAAGGAAAGGTAAACTCTTACCCGAGGAGGCTGGCAGATCGAGCCATTTCTTCCTCAATATGAGGATTTACATGGTGGCTAACTGCCTCAGACGCAACTCGGATTGCGTTTTTTACAGCACGAGGGCTGCTCGATCCATGACCGATGATGCAGATTCCGTTCACGCCGAGCAGGGGACTGCCGCCGTAGGTTTCGTAATTTCCTCGTTCTTTGGTCGCTTTAAAAGCTTCTTTGGCGATGAGTGCGCCCATCTGTCGGATCGGGGTTGCTTTGATATCTTCCTTCAGCCACTTAAACATCGCCTTGGCTGTTGCTTCGCAGGATTTGAGGACGACATTTCCGACAAATCCGTCGCAAACGACAACATCGACCGGAGTTTCAAAAAGATCGTGACCTTCGACGTTTCCTATGAAATTCAGTCCCGATTCTTTCAGCAAGCCAAAGACCTCTCGTGTGAAATCAGTTCCTTTCGAGTCTTCTTCGCCAACCGACATCAAACCGACGATGGGATTCTTTTTCCCCTGGACGTGGCGGGCGTAAACGCTGCCCATTATGGCGTAACCAAGAAGGTGAGATGGCTTGGAATCTACGTTGGCACCCTCGTCGACAATATTGCAGGGGCCATTTTCGTTGGGGAGGGGAGAAGCGATTCCGGCGCGCTCCACACCAGGGATATTGCGAAGCTTGATCGTCGAAGCCGCAACCGCAGCTCCGGTATTGCCTGCACTGACAACGGCCTGGCAATCGCCTGATTTAACCAGATCAACAGCAACACTGATCGAGGACTTCTTTTTTTGTCGAACGGATTTCACCGCCGACTCATGCATTTCGACAACCTGCTCGGAATGCACGACTTCAATTTTACTATGAGCGTAAGAAAGGTGGGAAAGCTCCTCTTCTACAGTTGCTTCATCACCCACTAGGAAGAGCTTTTCCACGTCGATACCGCTGTCTTCCAGGGCAAGCATAGCTCCTTCGATCATAGCAGCGGGAGCGTGATCGCCCCCCATGACATCCAATGCAATTTTCATGGTGATATTCCCTCGACAGACTAGAGGGATGTGACGGATCGTTGCAACCCTGAAAACAACAAAGTCACCTCTTTCGAGGTGACTTTGAAGTCAAAAAAGTGTGTGTATAAAACGAGTGGATTAAAACTCGTCTACAGTAATCACCTGGCGGCCCTTGTAGTAGCCGCAACTTGGGCAGGCAATATGAGAAGGGGCTGCACTTCCGCACTCAGAACACTTGTTGAGTTTACGGGCGCGCCAGCGCTGTCCTGTGCGACGGAGGCGCTTCTTCATCTTCGAGGTGCGACGTTTTGGTACTGCCATAGCTTGAGAAATTGGTGTGGAGCGCGCACTTAACGCCCGAATTCCAGAAAGTCAACGGGCTAAGGTGGGGAAAATCAGCGAGATTGTGATCCAACAGGGCTAGGTCAGGCACTCAACAGGGTCAGGTGATGGAGCCAAGATGGCTGAATGGCCGCTCTACCTCATCGTTCTCTGCCGTCCTTAGATCCGCTCTTCTTCGATGTCGTAGACGTCGAACCAGTAATAGACAACGCGACCAGCGGGAAGGTTCTCTGCAATGTATCCTTCGAGAAACTCCTGCAATTCGATTGGCATTTCGCTGATCCGCTTGAAGCGAAGATCGTTGTTCCATTGAATGATCTCGCGAGCCTCTTTCACTTGGGAGGTTTCGCGGAGCCAATCGCCGAAGTCTTCATCCGATACACCGGTGGAAACTTTCTCCCGGAATTGTTCCGCCGAGATTCCAGTGAAATCGAAGAGAA
This sequence comes from Verrucomicrobiales bacterium, assembly GCA_022424805.1. Lineage (GTDB taxonomy): Bacteria > Verrucomicrobiota > Verrucomicrobiia > Verrucomicrobiales > DEV007 > Arctic95D-9. The sequence goes on along the minus strand of JAKMGR010000538.1, from coordinate 5,299 downwards.
GATTGTCGAGCGGGCAATCAAAGTGGTATTCGCCGAGCGTTCCGGCGATCTCGGCGCGGCACTTGTCGAGGGAGCGTGCGGCGACGACATATCCTCCGAGCGATACGCGAGGACTGCGTGGATAGGCGGTAGTTAAGTCTGGGGCAGTGTTGATGGAATCCTTCATAGAGGGGGAGACGTGAGGTTGGTTGGAAGCTTACAGGAAAGATACGGTGTGGGAAATGCCCGTATCACTATGCTTCGATAGGCACCAGAGGCAAGGAAACTGCTTGCGTCATGCGGCACTACCGTCCTTAAATGGGGGACCGTTTGACGCATTTATTCGACGTCTGCTGGTTGTAGACTGTCATGAAAAACGTTTCACTATCAATTCCCTTGTCCGTTTGTCTGGCTGGCGCATTTCTCACAAGCTGTGAGACAGTTGGTTACAACTATTCCGGCCCGAAAACGAGTGTGCCCGATCGGTGGACTTTGAGCGTGCAGCCACATCTCGACAGCGGGGGCGCTTGCCTTACAAAGTGGTGGAAAGGATTCAATGATCCCGTCTTAAATGAGCTGATTGCAAGGGCGCGGGCAGAAAATCCGGATTTTAGAATCGCAATCCAGAGAATCGTCGAGGCGCGAGCGGAACGAGGAGTCGCGAAAAGTCGTATGCTTCCCGCATTGGCGGCTGATGCGGAATATACGAGGAACAGGCAGAGTGAGCGAGTTGGTTTTGCACCTGCCACTAATCCGACGGATATCTACACGACAGGTTTGAACTCGGGTTGGGAACTTGATGTCTTTGGAGGGCTGAAGCGGGGAGTCGAAGCCGCCGATGCCAATTATCAGGCAGAGGTAGAAAACTACCGGGATTTGCTGGTTTCTCTTTTTGCCGATGTGGCGCTCAACTACGTGGACTACACCACGTTCGATGAACGAATCCATGTGGCGAATCAGAATATCAAGATCCAGCAGGCATCACTTAAGCTCGCCCAGGATCGTCTCGACGCTGGTCTGGTTTCCAAAATCGATGTAGCGCAGGCGAGAACCAACTTGGAGACGACCCGTGCTTCGGTTCCGCAGTTGCAGGGGCAACTCGCAGCAGCGCGCAATCGCCTCGCTACGCTGACAGGAGGCTATCCTCATTCTGTGTCGGAAACGCTGCGTCGCTCGCGATCAGTTCCTCAGCCGGGTCGTGATTATGCGGTGAGCTGTCCTGCTGATCTCGTGCGTGCACGGCCCGACATCCGTCGTGCGGAAAGACAGTTGGCAGCGACGGTTGCCGGAATCGGTGTCGCAGAATCAGAACTCTATCCGAAATTTCAGTTGGTTGGTCAATTGCAGCTACAGGCGGCCAACATCTCCAATCTTCCTGATGCAGGAGCCGCCGCCTATTCCTTTGGGCCATCGATGAGATGGAATCTTTTCAGCAGTGGGAAGATCAAAAATCTGATTCGTGTTGAGGAGGCTCGTGCGATGCAGGCCTACGGTGCGTATGAAAAGACCGTATTGGGGGCCGTAGAAGAAGTCGAGACGGCGATGGCTGGAGTGGCAACCGAAAGACAGCGACTCGTGGCTTTGCGCCGAGCGGTATCAGCTGCGAGCGAGTCGGTTAGTCTGGTCGGAGATAATTACAAAGAAGGGCTGGTCGATTTTCAGCGGGTTATCGATACGGAGCGAGTGAAATTCCAGAGCGAAGACACTGCGGTTCTTTCGAAAGGCCAGTTGGCGAGGAATTATATCGCGCTCTATCGAGCCCTCGGTGGGGGTGTTGCCTGTGAGGAACCTGCTTTGCTTCCGGTAAAAGAGAAGCCGGGTGGAGGCTGGGTGAAAAAGCGCCCGGCACCTTTTGCCTCAGCAGTCCCAGCCAAGGTTGAAAACGCAGATTTGAGAGAGTAAGACGATGAGCCATCCATTTTCCCTTTTCCTTGCGACGGCTGTCGCAGCATTGGCAGCTACCAGCTGTGCAAAAAAATGAGTTCGTTGCTCCGCCTCCTCCCGAGGTTGGTTTGGAATCACCGAAAATTGAGACGACGACGGTTTACTCGGGATAAGCGGGGCGAACCTCTGGTTCTGCTCGCGTAGAGATTCGCGCCCGGGTGAAGGGTTTTCTTCAAGCTTCTCACTTTGATGCCGAGCGGGATCTGGGCTGCACCGAGATTCATGCTCCATTTGCCGGCGAGTATCCAATGCTCAACTGCCTTACGGGAGTTCTCTAAATTGCCGTTTTCATCTCCGCCCTTATTGGCGGGCACGGAAGAAGTGAACAGAGGTAGTTGGCGGGCACGGAAGAAGTGAACAGAGGTAGTCTGTTCCGGCATCGTCCGAGCCCGGATGGTTCATCAAGGTCGGGGCTATTGGCAGGCAGTTCCTGCTATCAAGAGTAGATCTCCGCGCCGGAATCAGCGAATTCCTTCGCCTTCTCCTCCATACCTTTTTCGAGGGCTTCCTCTTCTGTCATTCCCTGCTTCTCCGCGTATTCGCGAACCTCTTCGGTGATTTTCATCGAGCAGAAAGTGGGGCCGCACATCGAGCAGAAGTGTGCAGTTTTGGCTCCGTCCTGCGGCAGCGTTTCATCGTGAAATCCCTGAGCCTTGGTTGGATCGAGGGCGAGATTAAACTGGTCTTCCCAACGGAACTCGAAACGCGCCTTGCTCAGTGCATTGTCACGAACCTGAGCAGCCGGATGTCCTTTCGCAAGATCGGCAGCATGGGCCGCAATCTTGTAAGTGACCACGCCGTCGCGAACGTCTTCGCGGTTCGGGAGACCGAGGTGTTCTTTTGGAGTCACGTAGCAAAGCATCGCGCAGCCATACCAACCAATCATGGCGGCACCGATTCCACTGGTGATGTGGTCATAGCCTGGAGCAATGTCAGTCGTTAGAGGTCCGAGCGTGTAGAAAGGAGCTTCGTGGCACCACTCTATCTGCTTCTCCATGTTCTCCTGAATCATGTGCATCGGAACGTGGCCGGGGCCTTCGTTCATCACCTGGACGCCCTTCTCCCAGGCAATTTCTGTCAATTCACCCTGCACTTCGAGTTCGCCGAACTGAGCCCGGTCGTTTGCATCCGCGATTGAACCGGGACGGAGACCGTCTCCGATCGAGAAGCTGACGTCGTAAGCGGCACAGATGTCGCAAATGTCGGCCCAGTGCGTGTAGAGGAAGTTCTCCTTGTGATGTGTCAGACACCACTTCGCCATGATCGATCCGCCACGACTGACAATTCCTGTCATCCGCGTTGCCGTCATCGGAATGAAGCGCAACAGAACGCCGGCATGGATTGTGAAATAGTCGACGCCTTGCTCGGCTTGTTCGATCAATGTGTCGCGAAAGACTTCCCAGCAGAGGTCCTCGACGCGACCATTCACCTTCTCAAGAGCCTGGTAGATGGGAACCGTCCCGATCGGAACGGGGGAGTTGCGAATGATCCATTCACGGGTCGCGTGAATGTTCTTTCCGGTGGAAAGGTCCATCACCGTGTCGGCGCCCCAGAGGGTTGACCACTGCATTTTCTCGACCTCTTCATCGATCGTGGAAGCAACGGCTGAGTTTCCGATATTCGCGTTAATCTTCACGAGGAAATTGCGCCCAATAATCATCGGTTCGCTTTCCGGATGATTGATGTTGGAAGGAATGATAGCGCGGCCACGAGCAACCTCGTCGCGGACAAATTCCGGGGTGATAAACTCGGGGATCGACGCACCAAAAGACTCGCCGGGGTGTTGTTGATTCAACATATTGCGGGGACCATCGCTTTCCGCTTGAGCTTTGAACGCCGCTTCGCGACCGAGGTTTTCGCGAATCGCGATGTATTCCATTTCAGGAGTAACGATTCCCTGCTTGGCATACCACATCTGAGTCACGGGATGCTCGCCAGTGGACCGAAGTGGTTTGCGCCTCAGTCCGGGATACTCCTTGAGACGGTTCTTCTCTTCCTTTTTCTCGTTGTAGCGGGATGCGTGCTCGTCGGAAAGGTAGCCATTGTCCTCCGGTTTCACATCGCGTCCGTCATATTCTTCAACGTCGTTGCGCCCAAGGATCCAGTCTCTCCGAAGAGGGGGGAGTCCTTCGGTTACATCTCCAGAAAATTCAGGATCGCCCCAGGGACCACTCGTGTCGTAAATGCGGACCGGATCATTGACCTCGACTCGACCATTCGGATGAGTTGTTTCTGCAAGCTCAACTTCTCGCATCGGGATCTGAAGACCTTCGTGGATTTTTCCTTCGAGGTAGACGCGTTTGCTGTTGGGGAAAACGTCGGAGACAGTTTTGGCTTCGGAAGGGGCTGATTCGTTTGGAGTGATCATGTTATAGGCATGGTAGGGAGAAGAAAAAACGCCGAGTTTATCGTCCGGAAACTACCAGAGCGAAAAATCGGCGTTGATGAAGTGAGATAAAATTCATGAGTGACTCCCTGCGGCAGCATTACCTGCATCAGGTTCGAAGGGTCTTTCACAGATGTAAAATCTCAGCGCAAGGCGCTCCCCTGTCGTAGTGGGCAAACGATGGCGGAAAAGAGGTCTGGCGTCAAGTCGGGCTTGGTTCGTGGTGAGACGAATTGCGATAAGAACGACTTGTCTCGGTTGTAATTACGCCGGATGACTTCTTTATGGACAGGCTGAATCCGCCCGACTTTTGTTGTCTTTTGGGAGTGAACCGCGTGCTCCTTAGTATTTTCCCCTCGTTCTTTTCGCAGAACTTGATCTCGGGGCATCTCCCGCGCTCAGTAAAACAGAACTCGATTTTTTCGAAACAAATAACACCGTCAGGCCCGAACTACCCATGAACTTCTGCTTTCGAATCTTCGCTCTTTTATTTCTGGTGTCTTTTGCGGAGGCAGAGGGGTTTCGGATCGCCACTTTTCGAGCTGACGTTACTCCTCCAATCGGGCACATGCTTTTGACGGGTCAATTTGTGACAGCCGAGGCCATCGAAACGCCGTTGGAAGCGAGAGGATTTATTCTTTCCGGCAGCGAGAGCCAACCAATCGTCGTTTGCGCCGTGGACTGGTCCGAGATTCGCAGTGATACCTACGATCTCTGGCGGGATCGCCTCGCCACCGCTGCGGGGACGACTCGGGAACGTGTCCTCCTTTCGGCAATCCATCAGCATGATACTCCGATGGGGGATCTGACGGCAGATCGAATTTTGCGAGAGCTCGGTTCGCCTCATCGTGTCATCACGGAGGGGTTTCATGAAAAAACGCTGGCTCGAGTTGTCGATGCTGCCAAGACGGGCTTGGAGAAAGCGACTCCGGTGCCACACATCGAAACCGGAAAGGGGAAAGTCGCAAAGCTAGCTTCGAATCGGCGCTG
>JAKMGR010000534.1 GCA_022424805.1 Verrucomicrobiales bacterium | reverse complement strand
GAACATCGCGAGTGTCCTGCCGTTTGGGGCGGTAGTCGAAAGGGAAGCTTGATTCCGGGTTCACATGCAACTTCCCCGAAATTCCCGTCCGATAGTCCGCTCGCTTGAGCCAAGCGGGAAGGTTTTTTCCCACCTGCTCTGGAGTAAGTTGGAAACCGGCATTGGCCAAACCAATCTGCCCCGTTGTATGGGGATAGAGACCAGAAAACATCGACGAACGCGACGAGCTGCAGCTCGCCTGCGCCACGTAGGCAGTGCGATAGCGGACACCGCCTGCAGCGAGTTTGTCGAGGTTCGGAGTTTCAATGTAAGGATCGCCGTAGCAGGATAGCTGAAGTCCCAGATCGTCAGCAGTTATGAGGAGTATGTTGGGCTTTTCGGTGGAAAAGGAGACAGTTGTAAGTGAAAGAAGAAGGACGAAAAGAAAGCGCATGGGGAGAGGAATGGAGTTTTGAGCTTCAAGGTTTTGGTCACCGTGAACGAAAAATCTCACTGGTCAGTGATTCCATTACCAGAGTCCGCATACCGTAGTTGTCTTTTTTCACGCTCTCGAAAATTTCATCAATCTCAAACTGATCCACGGGCTCCATGTGGCGACCGGTTGCGAAAGTGAGTAGGGATTCGATGAGATGTCGAGTGAAGGGATCTTTTCGGTGTTCCTTGAGGACTTTTTTGAACGTCTCGAAATTCTCGAACGTTTCCCCGGACGGGAGTTCTCCTTTCGTGTCAATTTTTGCCGCTGTTTTAGCGCCTTTCGGCTTGGGGTAGTTGGACCTCCATCGGCCGACAGGATCGAAAGTTTCCATGCTGAAACCGAGGGGGTCGATCTTGCGATGACACTCGTGGCAGGTCGAGTCCTCGCTGTGCAGGGCCAGTTTTTCGCGAATCGTTGTGGCGCTGCTGACATCACTGTCGATCGCGGGCACTTCATCCGGCGGGGGTGGAGGCTGAATTCCGAGAATGTTTTCGAGGACAAAAATGCCTCGGGTCACCGGCGAGGTGTCGACTCCGTTAGCACTGGCTGTCTGAACGCCCGCCATCCCGAGGACACCACCACGCTGGCCGTTTTCAGGCAGGGAAACCTTTTGAAAGCCATCAGCGAGACGGAGTTTGTCTTTCTCGGGAAGGTTGTAGTGCTTCGCCAGCTTCTTATCGACGAAGGTGTAATCAGCGTCGAGAAAATCGGTGACGGGTCCGTTTGTTGCTAGAAGATGCCGGAAAAAGAGCTCGGCCTCTTTTTTCATCGAGGTGGGTAGATCCTCGGCATAGTAACTAAGAGCCCCTTTTCGAGGGGGAGGGAGGTTGCCGATTTCGCGGAGATTTAACCAACTGTCGAGAAAGGCTTTTACGAATTTCGCGCTGCGCTTCTCGCCGAGAAGCCTCGTGATCTGCTCGCGAAGTTCTTCCTCCTTTGCGAGCGAGCCGTTCGAAGCGATTGCGAAGAGCTCATCGTCCGGAGGCGCCACCCACAGAGCGTAAGACAGGCGAGTTGCGAGATCGTGGGGACGGAGGCGCTTTTCATTTTCCTCCGTGATTTCGCTCAGGTAGAGAAACGAAGGCGAACAGAGGATCATCTTGATCGTGTCGAGCGCAGACTGGCGAGGGGTTGTTTTTTCGGAAATGCGTTTCTGATAGGTTTTCTCGATCTGCTTGCGATCCTCATCCTGCAGAGGGCGACGATACGCACGCTCAGCGAAATGATAGAGTTGGTCGAGTGCACGATCCGGCTGAAATCCATTTTCTCCAAAAACGGCTAGTTCTTCGCGACTACCGCCGGGTTCCCCAAGTGGACCATGGATTTTGATTTCGTTGATTCGAATATGAGGAAGCTTGCCCTGACGCAGGATGTGCGCGCGGCCTACCCCGGAGGTTGAAGTTTTACCCTCGAACTCGTCTTTGTAGCGCTTATTAATCGTGATTACAGATGCTCGCGATTCGTAAGGTCCATTGGGGAAAATGAAGCGCGGTGTCTGGCCCATCTCCAACCATACCTTCAACTTGAGCCATTTTTCCTGGTCGTCCGGCACTAGCGTCTTCGCGAGAATTGGCTCAATCGCTTGAGGGTAGTGAATGTGACCTGCGCTCGCGTCACCGGGAACGATTGCCATCTGAAAAGGTTCAGAAAAATCGATTCCGAAAATCTTCGGATCGTAGTGCGTATCGCGATGCATTGCCTTTGCGAGTACCTCGATTTCGTAGAGACCCGAGAAGGGGACCCCTTCAAGAAAATCTTCGATGTGACCGTAGCCTCCCTGACGTGTGTCTGAATTAGGTTGTTCGTAGAGGCATAGGTATTTGAAATTGAAAACTGATTTGTGAGAGCCGGTCAGTTCCTCGTATTGCACGAAGTTGTCTTTGAAGTGCCAGGTCTTTGGCTCGGTCTTTGGTTTGCCGAGTCGAAGTTCGACGAGACGTTGTGCAGAGAGGAAATGCTGATCGAGAAGAAATCCAGAGGTCACCAGTGACGCTCCGATATTGTCCATCTGGTGACTGGTGTTCTCCTTCGGAAACTCGGCAGTAAGCCCGAGAGTGTCGACGCGACGATCAAAGAGTTCCTGCAGGGTGTATTCGTATTCGCGAGAGGATAGGCGGCGCAGAACTGTTCTCGCACCCGAGCTGTCAAATTTGCCTCGGGCCAGTTTGATGCCCTGTTGGAGAGCTCGAATCACTGCGAGCCGCTCTTCGTCGCTGGGTTGATCCGCATCCTTTGGAGGCATTTCCCGCAGGGGGACCTGATCGATGATCTCATCGGCGGTGATGAGATCGGCGACGGAAGCGAGCGGGAGTTCGAAGGTTTCGAAGTCACGCTCGCCCTTTTGCAGCGATGAATCGTGACATTCGAGGCAGTAGTTCCCGACAAAATCGAAAAGAATTTTCTCGCGGGCCGCTTCATCCTTTGCGCCAAAGGAAGCGGTGGTGAAATAGCAGAGAAATAGAATGGTGAAGAAAATGCGCATGGCTAAGCGAAGCCTCTCGCGAGGTTTCGTAGATAATTTCGACTTTCGCCGTGTTACGAAAAAGTTCCCGTGCTAGTGCCAAAGGTCTCCGACTCGATTCCCATGCGCTGGGCCATTTCGAGATAGAGATTGCAAAGTGGCACTTTGTTGATGCCCTTACCTTCGACTTTGCGGAACTCTCCGTGGCGATATCCGCCTCCTGCGAGAATGATGGGAAGATCAGAGTTGGTGTGGGAATGTCCGCTGCCCATGCCGCTTCCGAAGATCACGGCAGTCGAATCGAGCAACGTTTAGTCGCCGTCTTTGATGGAATTCAGCCGGGTCAGCAATGTATAGAA
>JAKMGR010000533.1 GCA_022424805.1 Verrucomicrobiales bacterium | reverse complement strand
CACTGATGTAATCCGACACTTCACCGCTGTGCTCGAGATTGGACTCGCTGAAAAGGATTTCGCAGGATTCGACCCGGCCCGTTGAAGTCTGGGTGTCGACGTCAAACTCGCGAATGGATTCCACGTTCCGATCGAAAAGTTCAATTCGCACGGGATACAAGGCCTGCCAGGAAAAGACATCGATGATACCACCGCGCATGGCGAATTGGCCGCGCTGGAAAATCTGCGCTTCCGGCTCGTAGCCTGCTTCCTCCAGCGATTTCGAAAAAGTATCCAGATCCAATTCTCCGCCCCTGCGAATGGTTTCGGCTTTGCGAGTCAGCAGGCCCGGAGGCGGTGCCTGTTCGGTCAGCGAGTCGGCGGTGAGAACGATGACAGGTGCGGCACGCTGTTGGGTTTGCTCGTGAATTTCTTTCAGCACGGCAAGTCGCTCCGCCGCGGATTCGGGATCGGGAAGAGACTCCTCAAATCCGGCCCATTCATACTCCGGAAGAAAGAGTGCCTCATGCCCCCAGACAGCCAGTTCCGCCTGCACGATCTCCTGCGCTTTGACGTGGGGACAGACCACCCAAATCACTTCGTCCGGATTTCCCGACTCTCGCCAGGCTGAAATCGCCGCCGCAGCGAATAGCGGTTGTCCTGCCTCAGCGATGTGTTCCAGGGCGAGCGGGTTTTCTGGCGTCGCCAGACCAACTCCCTGAAGCACAGAAGCGACGCGCTGACTCCGTTGCAACGACGGAATCACCGTATCCAAAGCTTCACTACCCACCAGCGTTTTCAATGCGCTCGGACGCTACAGGCAAAAGAGGGTGGGGGGAAGGAGAAGGTTTGGTCGATCCGGAAGGATGAAATTTGTCGATTCTGTAAGGTCTTGTCGAAATGAATTCTCAGACTGTGGCTTCTCGATTCATCTTCGGGGCCCCCGGATGATAACTCTCGGTCGAACGGTAGCCGAAACCCCGGGCAGATCAGTGGAGGGCGATGAGGAGTAGCGCGTTTTTGATCCCGCTTTTTGAGTTCGAATCTTGATACCCCTGCTTCGATACTACTTTATGGACCCGATTTGGTGAGGGTCTCGAGAGGAACTCCTTGATTCGATACTTGAATCTCGTTTAGGCAAACGCGTAACATCGCACTATGTCTGGAACGCCTCCCACACTTGACCCTACCCTTTGTCGTAAACGCCAGGATGCCCTGCGATCTTTCCTGTCAGAAAACAATCTCGATGGAGCGGTGATGTACGACCGCCACTACGTCTATGGCCTTACCGGCTTCTGGCACGAGCAGCCGCTTACGCCGACAGCGGTTTTGATTAAAACGGATGGTGGAGCGACGGTTGTGACACACTTCGAGGATCCTGTCGCACCTGCCGCTGACGAAATCGCTTCTTACGTTCCGAATCATCTTTTCACTTTAAAAGAAAACCTAGCCGGCTGCGTCGCGGAACAACTCAATCCCCATCTCGCTGGACTCAGTGCCATCGGCACTTGCCACATGACTCCGGCCGCGATGCTGGAGGGGCCGGAGTGCCGAAATATCACGACAGAATACCAATACATCCGTCGCCACAAAGATGCGGACGAGGTCGCCGCTTTTGAGTTTACGATCAAGTGCGCGGACCGCGCTTACCATGCAGCGCGCAAAATGATCGAGCCTGGCGTCGAGGAAGTCGAGGTCATGGCGGCAATGCTGGAGGAAGCCACCTACGCGGCGGGGGAGTTTCTCTCGGGATGGGGGCAGGACTTTCAATGCGGTGTTCCCGGAGGATTTGCCCGGCCCAATCGAAAAGTGGAGCCGGAAGAAATTTTTGTGCTCGATGTCGGCGTTGGCGTGCGTGGATATCGCAGTGATCTTTGCCGCGCTTTTTCCGTGAACGGGAACCCAACAGACGAGCAGATCGCGGCCTGGGACAAGGTCGTTGAGGTGATGAAAGCGGGAGAGGAATACCTGAAGCCCGGTCAATCTTGCCGCGAGATGTATGATTTTGTTCATGGGGAGCTCGATGGATGGAATGGCTATGCCTTTTTCCACCACGCCGGGCACGGGGTAGGGCTCGATGCTCATGAAGTCCCGCGGATCAATCCTGGTTGGGATGACACATTTGAGAAAGGTGACCTCGTTGCGTTCGAGCCGGGTCTTTATCACGAGTCTCTTAGTGGAGGTTTGCGTCTGGAAAACAACTATCTCATCACCGAAGATGGTCATCGGTGCCTTTCTCATCATCCGCTCGATCTCGTGCTGGAAGATGGCGGACCCTCCACTTGACGAGTCGATAGCACTCTGGGAGAGTCGATGACCTTTTCTATCCAAACGAATCCCATGAGCATCGAACCCGTTTTGATTGCAGGCGAATGGCGCCCTGCAGACTCCACCGGCACTTTTCAGGCTGATAACCCGACTACGAAGGAAGCTCTTCCGGCGACCTATCCGGTGAGCTCCTGGGCGGATTGCGAAGCGTCACTGGCAGCAGCCGATGCCGCTTTCGTCGAAATGCGATCCATGTCGGGAGAACAGATCGCAGAATTTCTCGAGGCGATGGCAAACGGTGTTGAAGCTCGTGCCGACGATCTCGTGGACATGGCTCATGCTGAGACTGCGCTTCCCAAGTCCCCTCGCCTTGCCGATGTGGAGTTGCCGCGGACGACAGGCCAGCTGCGTCAGGCTGCGGCTGCGGCTCGCTCGGGGAATTGGAAACATCCGGTCGTAGACACAGCGAACGACATTCGGTCGTGCTACGGACCACTTGGCCCTGTCTGCGTTTTTGGTCCTAATAATTTCCCTTTTGCCTTTGGCAGTGCGTCGGGCGGTGACTTTGCGGCAGCGATTGCTGCGGGAAATCCGGTCATAGCAAAGGCAAACTCATCGCATCCGGGGACGACAAAAATTTTCGGCGAGTGCGCTCTCGATGCTGCGAAGGAGACAGGTATGCCTGAGGCGATCGTGCAATTGATCTACCGCACCGGTCACGAAGTCGGCGAGCAACTCGTGACCGATGATCGCGTTGGCGCGACGGGATACACCGGTAGTCGCGGAGCTGGCCTTGCTCTGAAACGTGCCGCAGACGGGGTGGGCAATCCGATCTATCTCGAGCTTTCCAGTGTGAACCCGGTTGTTTTTCTTCCAGGTGTATTGGAGGAAAAGGGTGGCGAACTCGCGACAGAATTTTCCGGCAGCTGCCTGATGGGCACCGGGCAATTCTGCACAAACCCAGGGATGGTCCTTGTTTTGAAAAGCGAAGCGGCGGATGCCTTCATCGATTCCATCGTTCAGCAGTTTTCCGAAGCCACATCCGGAACCTTGCTTTCCTCCGCCGTCAAAAATTCTCTTCATCAGAGCCATGAGACCCTCAAAGCGGCTGGTGCCGAAGTTCTTTGCGGGACAGGGGAGGGGAATGGAGCCGGCTACTGCGCGGCGAACACAATTCTGAAAGTCAGCGGTGCAGCCTTTGTTCGTGATCCTGAGACCATGCAGACAGAAGCGTTTGGAAACAGCTCGCTCATCGTTGAAGCAGCCGATCTAGGTGAGGCTGTTGAAGTGCTCGACCAATTGGAAGGAAATCTGACTGGCTGTATTTACTCTGCTGCTGATGGCAGCGACGATGCCGCCTACGACCAATTGGCTCCCGTCCTGCGAGACAAAGTCGGGCGTCTCCTCAATGATAAAATGCCAACTGGCGTGGCGGTTTCGCCGGCGATGAATCACGGCGGGCCGTTTCCTGCGACTGGTCATCCTGGTTTCACTGCAGTCGGAATCCCTGGCGCGATGCTGCGCTTCGGAATGCTCCAATGTTATGATGCCGTCAGGCAGCACCGTCTCCCTGAGATCCTGCGCGATGATTATGAGGGCCCGACTCAGCGGCTGATCGATGGCAGTTGGCAGTAGAGCCTAACAAAAGCCGATCCTTCACGAAAAACCCGGTATGCATGGCAATCGCGGAAAACCCGATAGTCGGCTTGGTCGCGCCTGTGGCTAGGGCTGCAAACTGAGTGGAGACGCTCATGCTTCCAGCATGCGGGTTGGTTCGAATGATTTTCCGTCTTTCTGCAGGATGTAGAGAACGCCAAATGCATCCCCACCGATGTCGACGGAATTCACCGTCTGGGCGAGGAGAGTCGGTTTTGCATCAAAAGGAACTTCGCGATAGGTCATCGCGATAGTGACGCCAGCAATGGGTGCATTAAGAGCAACTTCCGTGCTTTTTGCTTTCACAACGAGAAAGCTGACCATGCCGAGAACGGCGGATAATGCAAAGAGGCCAAGCTTGGCGCAGAAGGTAAAAGAGGCTGAAATTGCGGTTTCACGGTGTTTACAGGAGAACTGAAGGTGTGATTCAGTATCTATATGAGCGGCATTTTCTCCGGGGCGGACATCCAGAATTATCATCGAGACGGTTATGTATTCGCGCGTGGGCTCTTCACGGCAGAGGAAATAGGGTTGCTTGTTGAGGCAGCGCATCACGACAAAGCTCTCGATGAGGCGGCGACGTCGCTGGATGATGGCGAAGGCAATCGAGTGCGCCTTTCGTTATGGAATTATCCCGGCGATGGGATTTACGGAATGTTTGCCCGGTGTCGACGTATCGTCGATTCAGTCGAGCAATTGATTGGCGGCGAAGTATACCACTATCATTCCAAGATGGTGCTAAAGGATGCTCGTACTGGCGGTGCCTGGGCTTGGCATCAGGACTATGGATACTGGTATCAGAACGGATTGCTCTTTCCCGACCTTTGTAGTGTTATGATCGCCGTCGACGGTGCAACTCAGGAAAACGGGTGTCTCCAATTACTGCGTGGCTCTCAAAATATGGGGCGGGTGAATCACATCCTCTCCGGCGAGCAGGCTGGCGCAGACATGGAACGCGTTGAGGAAGCGAAGAAGCGGCTCGATCTCGTCCACGCGGAAATGGAACCTGGTGACGCAGTGTTTTTTCACTCCAATACGCTCCATGCTTCAGGAGCGAACAATTCTGAAAACTCGCGCTGGGCGATGATCTGTTGTTATAACGCCGCTTCGAATAATCCCTATAAGGAATCCCATCATCCAGGGTATACACGGCTGGAAAAGGTGGACGATGGAGAAATTCTGCGAGTCGGGAAAGATGATGCAGCCCGGGCGAGTGTCGAGTTCGCCGATATCGAGAATAATGATCAGAGCGCGAAGGTATTGGCGGAAGACGAAAGCTGATCCCTAACTTTCGAACTCGAATTGCCACGGAAGCAGATCATCAAAAGCGATCACTTCGCCCAGGAACTCGTGCTCATCATTGCTGCCTCCGTCGAGTAGAACGAGTGTGTTCTCCGTTGCAAATTCCGAGATCACCTGTCGACACATTCCGCAGGGCGAACGATTTCCGATCGGCACGCCAATGTCGGCTCCGGTGGTGATCGCGATGAGATGTAATTTTTTTCCGCCGGAGGCAACTCCTGTGGCGATCGCATTTCGCTCGGCACAAATCGTCGCTCCGTAGCTAGCGTTCTCGACGTTGCATCCCGCATACGATTCGCCATCCATCAATGCACAGGCACCGACCTGAAATTTGGAATAGGGCGCATGTGCCATCAGGCGTGCCTTACGGGCAGCGGCTATGGTTTCTTCGAAATGGTCCGTGTTATCCAGTGAGAGAAGGGCACCGTGAATAGTCCAACTTCCGTGTTTCGAGGAAACTACCTTTTCCGCTTCGCTCATAGGCCCATTACGTGTTCGACGAGCATGATCTGAATGGCCGAATACATTTCGTATTGGGCGATGAGGAGAAACCGACTTTCGCGAATGTCATCACCGGCGTCCATGCGGGTGAGCATTCGCTCTTCCGACTCGGCGAGATCATGTTCCTCATTTAAGAGGATCCGTGCCTGGTTCAGGGTGCTATACCACGCTTCGGTATGCTGCCTGGAAACGGTGACGCGACGCAGTTCGGGGAGATCGCTCTCGTATTCTTCGATTTCTTCAGGAGAGAGTAACTCGGATACAGTTACTTTTTCCACACCTTCGATGTCTCCCTGTACAGTCTTTCTTGAATCCTGAAACAATTCCTCCAAATCTGGCTGAACGAAGCTCTTCCAATCGTCAACCTGAGCAATGGTATGTTCGTCAGCAAGTTCCTCTGGAGAGATTGGCGAAGGAAAGAGTCGTTCGCCGGACTGGGATTGATAGTTGGATGGCGTGGCTGCGGCCGGCAACTCCGCGACAAGATGCCACTCGGCGGGAGAAAGTGCGTCGAGAGACCAGATATCGTCTGTAAGCAGGAAACGCATGGGTTGCGGGCAGGAAGATGAGGGGCCTGTAGCGGCCGTGGGAGACTGAAATGCAGGATGTTGAGCGAGTCCACTCTTTCCCATGAGAAACCCTGATCTGGACTCATTGGAAAGGAAGTGATACACTACTAGCGACTACCTCTCATTTTTGAAAATTAATGCAATCTTACAATTTAAATTTGCGAAATTTGAAAAAGATGGCAAAGTATTTTAGAATTTTATGTAATCGAAAGGGTTTTATTGCTAATAATTATGGAAAACCTAAAAAATCGTTTGCATAAGGCATTTCAAAGTGTTTAATTAATCTCCGCTTACAAAATCTAAAATCGCCAAAAGGTAACCATCATGCAAATATCAGAAGAAAACACGGCCGCAGAGCCAACCGTCGATCGCCTCGCGGACTTTATCATGTTCACGCAGCGATCTTTTCTCCTCGACCTCTCGAAGGAACTCAACAGAGGAAGCGTTTCCTACGCACAATTTTTCCTTTTGGGATATCTCGCCAACGAGGATTACCTCACCATGACAGATATCTCGAAAAAGATGGGTCACTCGACCGCAGCCGCGACTGGTCTCGTGGATCGTCTCGAGAAACTCGGATATGTTCAACGTCTCCACGCTGCCGACGATCGCCGCAAGGTGATGGTCCAGATCTCCCGTAAGGGCATCGAGATGGTGACTCGCCTGCGCAATTCAATCGCCGAGAGTATCTCGGAGATCATGGCTGCTCAGGAGAACGGAAACGAAGAAGACATCAAACCTGTCTATTCTCAGCTTATTGAGTTCCTCGGCTCACGCTAAAGGCCTGTTTTGGCGGGGTTCGTCCCCTTCCTCCACGAAACACAGGAACTCTCCGTGTTACAGGAACCAGAAAGCACCTGCCGAGAAAAAGCGATTTTAGAAAAAACGCCTCCGCGAACCAAAAGCGGGGGCGTTTTTGTGTACGTTGAGCTTTGCGCTTTTCCCAAGATCCAGGATTACGGGCTCCAGCGCTCGAGTGACCAGGCTTCTCCCTCGCGGGTATAAACAAAGCGGTCGTGCTTTCTCCCGGAATGGCCCTGCCAGAACTCGATTGAACTCGGCACCAGCAAATACCCTCCCCAGAAATCAGGCCTAGGAACACAATCTCTGGCGTCGCTTTCCGGGAAGCTCTCTTCATATTTCTTCACCCGCTCGGAAAGCCATTCCCGGTTCGGAATCGTTTCACTCTGGCGTGAAGCCCAAGCTCCGATACGACTATTGTAGGGGCGCGAGTAGAAGTATTCGTCGGACTCGCTGCCGGAAAGTTTCTCGACCCGCCCCCGGACATGGGCTTGTCGCTCCAGGTCTTTCCACAGAAACAGGGCGGACGCGACTGGGTTGGCTTCGAGTTCTTTTGCCTTTCGACTCTCGTAATTCGTGAAAATCGTAAGGCCCCTATCAGAGTAGTCTTTCATCAATACGATCCGCGCCGAGGGGCATCCATCGAGACCAGTCGTAGAAAGTGCCATCGCATTGGGTTCGCGAATCTTCGCGTCGACGGCATCGGTGAACCAGGCCCCGAATTGCTCGATCGGATTATCTGACAGTTCCGATCGCCGAAGCACTCGCTCTGCATAGTCCCATCGAAGTTCCGCCGTAGAGGGATGTTTGGAATCGCTCATGATCTTGTTTCTCCAAGTGACGGTAAAATGAAAAAAGGTGTCTCTCAAGACGAATAGGAAAATTAGGTTGAAGCAAAGCGGTCTACGATGTCTGCTCCCGAATGGCAAATGGAGAGACGAACCTGCATGAGCACTTGGATCGAGTCCTGTTCGACCAAGTGCAGATTCGGGATCGTGTTGCGGAAATGGGTGCGGAAATTACGCGTGAATTTGCCGGCGAACCGCTAACGATCGTAGCCGTCCTTCAGGGAGGGGCACTTTTCATGGCGGACTTGATTCGTGAAATTCGACTGCCTCTTGAGATCGATTCCATTTCCGTGGCAAGTTATCACGGTGCGACGGAAAGCTCTGGCACTGTTACCTTTCACCAAACGAGGATGCCCAATCTCCGGGGGCGAAACGTTCTCATTCTCGACGATATTCTCGATACCGGTCGGACAATGCGAGCGATTAAAGACAAGCTTCGCGGCGAGTGTTCGCCGAAGTCGGTTCGTTCTGTAGTCCTGCTTTCCAAGTCAATCGAGCGGGCCGTCCCAATCGAAGCGGATTACTGCGGTTTTGCTGTGGGAAATGAATTTGTTGTTGGATACGGCCTCGACTATCAGGGCCGATACCGAAACCTTCCTGTCATCGGTGTACTGAAGGAGGATTTCATCGAATGACGTGCGAAGGTCAGGTCACAATCCTGTTCTTCTCCGTTTTTCGGGAGATCACAGGCAAGTGTGAATGGAGCATTACCGGCTACGATGGCGTTGTCACACTCCGTGCGATTCTCGATCGGACTTTTGCCGAATTCCCCGGACTAAAGGAGTGGGAGGGGAAAATTCTCTGTGCGGTGAACTGTGAATATGCCGATGAATCGGCGGAAATAACGAGCGGAGACGAGATTGCTTTGATGCCGCCAGTTCAGGGAGGGTAGAACACTCCTTTCCAGGTTGAGAAGAAGTTAAAAAACGGGTTCCATCATTTCCCCGTCGTATTCCTCCCATGTCTCGATTAATTCCTCCAGCTTTCCCTTCTTCGTATCTACGAGATTGTTCTGCTCGGAGAGATCGTCAGCCAGATTAAAATGCAACCACGGCGATATGGCGAAGCAAATCGTGGAAAGCTTCATCAACCTACGCGGTGGTGACATTCCGTTGCCGAGCGATCGAGTGATGATGGCAGAAAGCGAATCCGAAGTCGCAACTATTGCTTAATCGCCTAGGATCAGGCTGATAATCTGATTCCCTCCCCGGGCATCGGCAACCGCGTTGTGCCGATATCATGGGTGTGCTGAGCCCGTCGCTCCGATTTACTGGATACGGCGGGTTTTTCGTTTACGACGCAGCGACGGCGCCCACTTCAAATGCCTCGCGAGCATCGCTTACCACTCCGGTCACTGCTGCGGCTGCAACCATGACGGGTGACATCAAGATCGTCCGTCCAACCGGACTTCCTTGGCGGCCTTTAAAGTTTCGGTTGCTGGAGCTTGCGCAGAGTTGGTCACCGATGAGTTTGTCGGGATTCATGGCCAGACACATGGAGCATCCTGCACCACGCCACTCAAATCCGGCGTCTTCGAAAACCTGGTGTAGACCTTCCTGGCGGCACAAGTGATCGACGATCTCGGATCCGGGAACGGCGATTGCGGTAACGCCTTCGGCGACCTTGTGCCCCTTGAGATACTTTGCCGCTTCGCGGAAATCAGAAAGACGTCCGTTTGTGCAGCTGCCGATGAAACAGACATCGACTTTCTTTCCGGCAATGGGAGAGCCGCCCTCGAACTTCATGTATTCGAGTGCTTCTTCGATGCTCTTCTTTTCTTCTTCGCCCGACACATCATCAGGAGAAGGGATGTTTTCATTAACGAAAATTCCATGGTCCGGGGAGATTCCCCAGGTCACCGAAGGCGCGATGTCTTCGGCGCGTATATTGACCACGTCGTCGTAGTGGCAGCCTTCATCAGACGCGAGCGCCGTCCACTTTTCCACTGCTGTATCCCACTTTTCGCCCTGAGGTGAATAGGGGCGCCCTTTGAGATACTCGAAGGTCTTTTTATCTGGATTCACGTAGCCGCAGCGGGCTCCTCCCTCAATCGACATGTTGCAGACCGTCATCCGCTCTTCCATCGAGAAATTATCAAAAAGGCTTCCGCCGTATTCGTAGGCGTAGCCGATGCCACCCTTGGCACCAAGGAGTTTGATGATGTGAAGAACGACGTCCTTCGCATAGACTCCCGGGGGCAGCTCGCCATCGACATTGATGCGGCGCACTTTCAACTTTCCAAGCGCCATCGTCTGCGTCGCGAGTACGTCGCGGATCTGGGTGGTACCTATTCCGAAAGCAATCGCTCCAAAAGCTCCGTGAGTTGCTGTGTGCGAGTCGCCACAGGCAATGGTTGTGCCCGGCTGGGTGATTCCCTGCTCGGGACCAACAACGTGGACAATGCCTTGTCCGCCGCTGCCGATGTCGAAAAACTTCACGCCAAACTCGGCGCAGTTGTCGCGCAGGGCAGTGATCATGTCCTGAGCGAGATTGTCCTCGAATGGTTCAATCTGATTTTTCGTCGGAACGATGTGATCGACCGTAGCAAAGGTGCGATTCGGGTATCTAACCGACAGCCCGAGATCGCGAAGCATGCCGAAAGCCTGTGGACTCGTGACCTCGTGAATGAGGTGCGTACCAATGAGAAGTTGCGTTTGTCCGTTGGACAAAGTCTTCACGGCGTGGGCATTCCAGACTTTTTCAAATAGGCTTTGACTCATACTACTAAAAATTCAATTTAGGAGGGCGGAAGCTAGCACAGGAGCACTCATTCGGATAACGGAATTTCCCTGTCAGTTTTTTCCGAAAAACTCGCGTCAAATCGCCGCTGCATCTTGAATTTCAGGCAAATCTGTTGCAGAAGAACAGTGCATGTATAAATCAATAT
>JAKMGR010000496.1 GCA_022424805.1 Verrucomicrobiales bacterium | reverse complement strand
TCGTCGAGATTGACGAGGCGAGGAATGGGATGGTCGGGCTGACGGGCGAGAAAGGTAAGCCATCCTGAATCCTGACATTCTTGTAATGCCCGCTCTGCTGCCGCGAAAACGAGCAGGTGGGCGGGGTGCCAGTATTCCCCGCTGCTACCGTGAGAGATCACAAGGTCTGCCTTTTCTACTTCCGGCTGAATCTGTCGAGCCAGGTCCTCCGCTGAAACTGCTGGAGCGAAAACGCGATATCCTTCCGCGACTGGGTCAATGTGACCGAGAAACTCGACGCGCTTCACACCAAGCACATCGCAGGAGGCATGCATTTCTTCAGTTCGAACAGCCCCAAGTTCTTCGCGGGTAGAATCTCCAGTCGGACCTCCCTCTCCTTTGGTCAGGCAAAGCACGATTACCTCGACCCCGCGTTCCACGAGCTCACAAATAATCCCGGAACAGAAGGTTTCGTCATCTGGATGAGCGACGAAAACGAGAGCCGTATCAATTTCCCCAAGGGTATCCAGCGAATTCGTCTTCGGTTCGTCGTCGAAACTCTTCCACCGGCGCGCCAGATCGCAGGCACGCCTTCGATAGAAAACGGGATCACCCAATCGCTGCCAGATTTTTCGGATCACTTGCATGAGAGGCTTCGCGATCAATCAACTCAGAATCACGACCGGCAAAGCGTAGCACATGTTCGCGAAGTTCCTCCATAAAGACGTCGAGTCCAAAACGATTCATTTCTCCGTCAAGTCGGTTGCGGTATTCCGCGGCTTTTTCCGGCTCGGATAGCAGCGTTGTAATTTTCACAACAACCTCTTCTTCCGTCGCATACTGCAGCTCGGGAAAAGAGAACCTCCCATGCCTGCCGCACCGAACGCAATGTCAGGAGCTTTGTAATCGAATACAAAGGAAAAGAGAAACGCGCCCATAATGAGCACCACCCCTACCGTGATGTGCCCGAAGTAATTGGACATCAACATGGTGTCCTCCGCCTGCACTCCGAACTCGGACGAAAATGTCCTGAAGCGAAGCCACTGAGCAAACATCAGCGAAAACGTAACCAAGACCAAATCCGATACGAACGCCCCGATGACGAGACGATTGTAATTGGATTTGGAAGTTGCTGCAGTGGATTAGAGGGGGGGGGAGCTCAGGCTCGATGCGCGGGAACCGGCATTCACTTATGATTCAACGGTAGCGACCGGGTTGTCCCTTTGACCTAGTCGAGTTGATCCTTGTTGATCTCATCGCAACTGTTCAGAACGCAGCCAACAAGATTGGCTCTCATGCGCTGGAGTTCTCGCATCGATCGCCGCGCCGCGTCCACTTTCGTTTCACCGGACTTCACAACGAGGACAACTGCGTCCGCATGGCGAGAATAATCCAGGCCATCACTGATAACATTCAGCGGGGAGGTGTCGACGATAACGCAGTCGAAGGCCTGATAGGCGTCCTGAAGCATCTTCGCGAAAATCTCTCCTTTCATTGGCTCGCCTGTTTTGGAAGTGTAGCGTTCACAAGACATCAAGAAGAGGTCCTTGAAGATCGTTTCCTGGAAGAGATTCTGCGTCACCGAGGATCTCTGGTCGGCTTGTCCACGCAACGGATCGACGAAAATCTCAGCCATGCGAGGTTTGCAGAAATCCGCATCAACCAGCAAGGTGCGGTAGCCCTTGTTCGCCTGAAGGACCGCCAGATTGGCCGAGCAAAAACTCTTTCCTTCGCCCGGCGACGCGCTCGTGACTACGACACTACGCGGCATACGAGCAGAAAGAGAAGTCCGAAAAGAACGGAAGCCCTCACTCACCATCGAGCTCGGATCCCGCGTAACGAAAACGGAGTCTTTCAGGTCCAATTCTCGATCAAAGGCCTTCGGAATCTCAGCGAGAACAGAAAGACCCAATGTCGCTTCGACTTGCCTACGGGTATTCAAAGTCCTGTCCAACAGCCCCAAAAGAATCACTAATCCCATCCCAACCACGGAACCGAAGACACCGGCTATTGCTACGGTGAGCTTTTTCTTGGGTGATATAGGCTTGGAAGGCACGAGAGGTTTGCTGAAAACGCGAATCACCGTTTCATC
>JAKMGR010000476.1 GCA_022424805.1 Verrucomicrobiales bacterium | reverse complement strand
GCCCACCGCTTCGTCAGAGCATGGGAACGATCCTCAAGACCGAGGATAAAGGACTCATTGAACACGGAGTCGAACTCTACCGCCATCGACTGGATAACGGAGGGAAATTTGAAGCAGAAATTCACGAGGGGATTCCTGAATTGCTCGACTACTTCTTCGACCGAGAATTCCCGCTCTTCATTTGCACCGGAAAACCCCAGTGCGTCGCTGGAGAAATCGTTTCCCATTTTCAGCTGGATCATTTCTTCGAGAAAATTTACGGAGCTCAGCTTGACGGAACACATGGTGACAAGACAGATCTGATTCAACATATCTGGGAGGAACAATCCCTGACAAACACACAAGGAATTATGATCGGTGACACCGCATTCGACATGCGTGCAGCAAAGAAAAACTCCATTGCCGCAATCGGAGTCCGCTGGGGATTCGGGAGAGAAGAGGTGCTCCTGTCAGAAGGCGCTGACGTAATGGTCTCCAATACCCAAGAGCTGAAGACTGCCATTCAAGAGCTTTCGTGAGTCTTACCATATACCAGTCCGACGACGAATCCGATGAGGTGGTATGAGTAAAGTTGGCGAAAATCCCTATCAATCGCTCTGCTCGCTGCAAAATTGTTGAGTGTCGTCGGCTGGCTCGCCGAACCGTCAGGCGCGACATTTCTTTCTCCCTCGCCACCCACGGCATCGGGGTCGAGAATCATGACAAGAACCTCGCCCAGTGCCAGGACGTTCGCATCAACGTCATCACTCGTAGCCCCCTGCCTCGATGCTTGAAGTTGGTATGCAGTTCCGAGCTTGCGACTACGCGATTCTTATCGGAGGCAAAACGACAAGGAAACCCTCCGCGTCAATCTACGTCCCTGCCGGGAACCTCCACATCGTGCGAACGCCGTCATCGTCCGTGAGGTAACACCCCGGAAGATCGTAGGAAGTCCGATCTGAATTGTAGATCTCGACCCAATCGGAAAACTCGCGATCTTCGTCTGCGAGGGTCTTATCATTCCTCACCATGAACTCATTGATACGCGGAGCCGCAGAACCCTCAATGGTAACCAACAACCACAGTATCAGGATCTGAGAGAGGAATCTCATCAACCGCGCCGAGCTTAGCGGTTTAATCGCCTGAATGACATTGGGATTTCTGAGCAGACTGCCCAATTCATCCCCCTCTCGAAACCTCAGAACGGCGCGAAAAAGTCCGTTTTTTCTAAAAGATTTTCTTCGTATCCAACATAGCTTGGTGATCCTTTGCAGATTCGTCCGCAAAAATCCCAATCTAGAATTCTATGAAATCTCTGTTTTCCCTCCGAACGCTGATCCTGTCGACTCTCACGCTCAGCGTGTCTTTTCTCCATGCGAACTCGCCTGAATCGGATCATCTGATCTTTGAGGGCTCCGACGGTCCCGGCAAGGGCAAGCACGTTGTCTTTCTATCCGGCGATGAGGAGTATCGCTCCGAGGAAGCACTCCCCATGCTCGCCCAAATGCTCGCGAAGCAGGGGTTCAAGTGCACGGTTCTCTTTTCACTGAACGAAGACGGAACCGTCAATCCGGATGCCGGTGACAACATCAGCCATCCCGAGGCAATGGACACAGCCGACGCGCTCGTCATGAGCCTGCGCTTTCGTCACTGGGATGACAAAGCCATGGAGCATTTCGACAATGCGGTGAAGCGAGGTGTCGCCCTCATCGCCCTGAGAACATCCACTCACGCTTTCAATTTCCCGAAGGAGAGCAAATGGCAGAAATACAGCTGGAGGGCACCTGAAGAACTCGGATGGAAAAACGGATTTGGTCGTCAGGTTCTTGGAGAGACCTGGGTCAGTCACCACGGAAAACACAAGGTCGAAGGCTGCCGCTCTCACATTGTCGAGGAAAACAAGGATCACCCGATTCTGAATGGAGTCGGGAAGAGTTTTGTTCCTTCTGACGTCTACGGCGCGAACCCCGACCCGCCCTCCCCATTCCTCCTCCGCGGCGAAGTCACGGCAACTCTCGAGCCTGGTTCCCCCGGGGTTGAGGGTAAGAACGATCCGATGCAACCGATTGCGTGGACTCGCAAATTCAAGCACGACAATGGAAAGGTGAATCAGGTTTTCACAACGACGATGGGAGCTTCCAACGACCTACTCGACGAGAATCTCCGCCGTCTCGTTTTGAATGGAGTTTTCTGGGGACTGGGACTCGATGTACTAGAAAAGCAGGACGTGACTCTCCCCAAGGGATACTCCCCTTCCATGTTCGCGTTCAAGGGCTACAAAGCAGGCCTTCGTCCAGTCGATTTCATTCCCGGCGCTTCTGCTTTTCAAAAAGCAAAGCCTCCTGCACCCAAACCGAAAAAGCAGGCTACCAGTCCGAAGGCAGCGCCCAAGCAACTCAAGATCAACAAGGGCGACAACATCGTCCTCGTCGGTGCAGGCATGGCC
>JAKMGR010000458.1 GCA_022424805.1 Verrucomicrobiales bacterium | reverse complement strand
TTTCCCTATCCCATGCGTGTCGAAGTCTCCGAATTTCCGGATGGGAGAAAGGCTGAGTTGATCGGACGATTCAATCCCTCTCAGATTTCCATGATCGGAGCGAATCCGCTGATCATCCCCATCGAAGACGCCTATGGTCGCTATGTGAGGGTGACTGTGACAGGGCCGCAGAAGCCCGAACGTATCAACTTTGATCTCGCGGAATTGGTTGTCTATTCCGGCACCAGCAATGTGGCCGACGGACAGCCAATTATGGCACCGCATGCGGTGACTTCGGGAAATTGGAAACCCAGCTACCTCGTCGACAATTTCACGAGCCGTCGAAACTTGCTTTCCTATGGCGAGTGGCTTTCAAACCTTGATAAGCGAAGCAATCTCGTTCGTCGGTGGCTGGAAAAAGAGGAACTGCGGCTCCAGCTCGTGGATCGCACGCTGAATCAGGGGATTACCGCGGTGGGAACAGGCGTAGCGGGAATTCTCGGTTTTGCGCTTTTTGTTCTGTCCCGGGGACGCATTCGTCGCAGAAAGGATCTTGAGGCGTTACGTCAGCGGATCGCGAGCGATCTGCACGATGATATTGGAAGTAATTTAAGCAGTATTGCTCTGCTTGCTGAGCTGGGAAAAACCGAGGTCGAAGAACCGGATCTCGTCATTGAGGAATTGACCGACATCAAAAAGACAGCCGACAAGACGATCGAGTCGATGCGCGACATTGTCTGGCTGATTCGTCCGGGAGAAGAAACCTGGGCACAGATGCTGACGCGATTTCGGGAAACAGCAGCGAAGCTTCTCCGTGCGCACGATTACACCTTTAATGTGACAGGCAGCTCCAGTGATGTGCGACTCCCTCTGGAGTTCAAGCGCGACCTCTTCCTCATTTACAAAGAGTCCCTCAATAATATCGTCCGGCACGCCGAAGCGGAAAAAGTCAGCATCGAGATCGATTGTCGACGGAGTCGCCTCGAGGTAACTATCGAAGATGACGGAATTGGTTTCAATAATCTCGATCATGAGTTCCGGGAAGGGAACGGGCTGCGTAACCTGAGAATGAGGGCACAGGCGATTGGTGCGAATCTCAAAGTGCGCAGTGCTCTCACGGAGGGGACGAGAATTCACCTGTCCGTACCGATGCCGTGAATCCGTCCTACCTGAAAACGGCACGAAATTTCGGATGCAAAACCCGTTTGCCACGCCAAGTTAAAGAAATACTGCAAGGAACATGAGTGACGAAAAAGATTCCGAATCCGAAGACAAGAAACCCAAAGCACCCAGCCGCGTCTGGGTCGTTGAGGACAACACTACCCTTGCAACAACCGTTGCGCGGGTTCTTGACCGGCAAAAGGACATGAAATGTGTCCACAAATTTGAACGTTGCGAGGAGGCGATCGAAGCCCTGGTCGCAGGAGAGCGTCCCGATGTGATGCTTTTTGACATCGGACTTCCCGGGATGAGCGGAATCGAAGGCATTCGCCGGATCAAGACGGCTCTTCCTGAGATCGAGATTCTTGTTTTCTCCGTCTTCGACGACAACGAAAAAGTTTTCAACGCAATCTGCGCAGGGGCTTCCGGCTACTTGCTTAAGACTTCCAGCATGGGAGAGATTCCAGATGCGATTCGCGAAATTCTTGGCGGGGGAGCTCCCATTAATGCGCTCATAGCCCGTCGGGTTCTCGACATGTTCAGCGATCTCGCTCCGCAGAGTCGCGACTATGGTCTGACGGATCGCGAAAAAGAGGTGCTGGAACAAATGGTGGAAGGTCTCACCAAGAAGGAGATTGCAGACCAACTAGACCTCAGTTTTCACACCGTCGACAAGCACATCCGGGGAATCTATTCCAAGCTTCACGTCAATACGATGACCGGAGCTGTCGCCAAGGCCCTCAAGGAAGGCTTACTTCCTAAAGGTTGACTTGGTCGGTCAGCGATCAAGGGAACGAGAGTTATGAGGCTGCAACGAACGCAGTCTCACATTCAAGGCTCTCCGCCGAAGAGCAGGCGGTTTGCACTGAATCGCAAATTGCGTGAACGAATTTTCCTCGACTGAGGTTCGAAATTCTCTGATCTTATCGCCCATGAAGTTCTTTCTTCAGGCATCCATCCTTTCTCTCCTTGGCCTGCTCTCGCAGCCCGCCTTCGGCGAGCAGTTCCGGACATGGACGAGCACAGATGGGAAGAAGTTGAGCGCCTGTCTGATCCACGCGGATTCGACGAACGCCATTTTTAAAATGAAGGGTGGCCGTGAGGCGAAGGTGCCTTTGACTCGTCTCGTCGAAGCCGATCAAAAACTGATCGCGGCAAAGCTTAAGGCGGGTAAGGCTTTCGAGATAGAGGCGATGCCAGGAGCGACTCAGGCTCCGCGCGAACTCGATGTCAGCGGTGGGCCGCGCGTTTTTACGACACCGCATTTCCAATTCGAAACGGATCAGGATGTCTTGCGTGGATTCATTGCGGAAGCGGCTCGAGTATACGAAGGGACCTACTACGCACTGAATGGTCTGCCGCTGGGACTTAAATTTT
>JAKMGR010000687.1 GCA_022424805.1 Verrucomicrobiales bacterium | reverse complement strand
GGCATGTGACGATTTCACACACTTCCAAAAAAGAGAGCGAGCTTGGAATCAGGCGCGAAGGCGGCTATTCGGTCCGCTTGGAAAATCTACGCTTCTTCAACTCGTTTCGCAGCTCGCTTGCGCTCGTTGCTGTCGAGGATGCGCTTGCGGAGACGAATGTTTTCCGGTGTCGCTTCGACGAGTTCATCGGGAGCAATGTATTCGATGGCGCGCTCAAGAGAGAATTTGAGGGCTGGGGTTAGAGAAGTGGTCTTATCGCTACCTGCAGCACGGTGGTTGGTGACGTGCTTGGCTTTGGTCGGATTCACCGGCAGGTCATCTGCGCGCGGATTCTCTCCGACGATCATTCCCTCGTAGACATTTTCGCCGGGGCCGACAAAGAGTTTGCCTCGGGTTTCAATGTTCGTGAGTGAGTAGGTCATCGCCTCGCCTTTCTCCATTGAGACAAGCGTGCCGGTGTGGCGCGTGCGAATGTCGCCCGTGTCGGGGCGATACTCTTTGAAAAGGTGGGACATGATGCCTTCTCCGCTGGTCAGGTTGAGAAGTTCGAATTCAAATCCAATCAGGCCGCGGGTCGGGATGGTAACCTCCATGGCCGTGCGACCATTTTTTGTGCTCATGGCTTCCGTCGTTCCCTTGCGGTTTGCGAGAGACTGCACGCAGCCTCCGACGGCTTCATCGGGAACCTCGAGATAGAGTGTTTCGAACGGCTCGTGCCATTTGCCATCGATGTCGCGCTTGATCACAGTTGGGCGGGAAACGAGGACTTCATACCCTTCGCGTCGCATCTGTTCGACAACGACGGCGACCTGCATGGCACCGCGTGCGCTGACTTTGAACTCACCGGCGCTGTCTGTGTCTTCCACTTTGATCGATACATTGGTGCGGCCTTCGCGAATGAGTCGGTCACGGATTTCTCGCGACGTCACCTTGCTGCCTTCCGTTCCGGCAAAAGGACCGTCGTTGACGGCAAAGGACATCATCACGGTCGGTGGATCGATCTCGACAAACGGGAGAGGCTCGTCCTCTTCGGTGGCGGCGATCGTCTCGCCAATGTCGACATCTTCAAATCCTGACAGACCAACGATGTTTCCGGCAATCGCCTCATTCGCTTCACTGGTGGCGAGTGCGTTGTACTCGAAAACCTTGCTGATCTTGGCGCGCTGAGGTTTTTCTCCCGCCAGGAGACGCCAGACGGTGTCTCCGACGGTTACTTTGCCCGAAAGAATTTTTCCAATAGCAATTCGTCCGACGTAGTCTGACCAGTCGATGTTGGAAACGAGCATTTTGAATCCGGCATCAGGATCCACGACAGGGGCCGGGATTTCTGACATGATTGTCTTGAAAAGTGGAGTCATGTCCGGAGCTTCAGTATTCGGAGTCACATCGGCATAGCCGTTTTTGGCGCTTCCATACAGAAAAGGGGCCCCGAATTGCTCTTCGTTTGCATCGAGATC
Organism: Verrucomicrobiales bacterium; assembly: GCA_022424805.1. Lineage (GTDB taxonomy): Bacteria > Verrucomicrobiota > Verrucomicrobiia > Verrucomicrobiales > DEV007 > Arctic95D-9. Next base: position 5,148 of record JAKMGR010000687.1, on the reverse strand, counting down.
GAGAAACAGCTCCAAAACTTTGTCGTGCATTTCGAGCGGCTCTGCATTGGGGCGGTCGATTTTGTTCACGAAGACAATCGGAGTCAGGCCGGCGGCGAGTGCTTTCTTCAAAACAAATCGAGTCTGAGCCTGGGGTCCTTCGTAGGCATCAACGACGAGCATGACTCCATCGACCATTTTCATGACACGCTCTACTTCGCCTCCGAAGTCAGCGTGACCAGGAGTGTCGACAATATTGATGACATTGTCGTCCCAGCGAACCGAAGTGTTCTTCGCCTTGATCGTAATGCCGCGTTCGCGCTCCTGATCCATCGAGTCCATCGCCCGTTCTTCGACGGCCTGATTTTCCCGGAACGAGCCTGCCTGTTTCAACATCTCGTCGACGAGGGTAGTTTTGCCATGATCAACGTGAGCGATAATGGCGATGTTCCGGATGCGATCCGGTGTGATGGAGTTGGACTCGGACATGATGGCGGGAATGACAGGCCAAAATGCGCGGTGTCAATTGGTTTGCGCGCAAGGAAGCCAGCGCGCATTTGGCTTTGAAAGGGGTTAATAATCGCGATCGAGCAGGTAATCTGCGATCTCATGGAGGCGGTCTGCCTTTTTGCCGAAGGGCTTGAGCGCGTCGTGCGCTCTGCGTGTCAGTTGGCCGGCTTTCTGGCGACTCTTCTCCAATCCAAAGAGGGCGGGAAAGGTCGACTTGGCAGTTGCCTCGTCTTTTCCGGCAGACTTGCCGAGTTTTTCGCTGGTCTGAGTGACGTCGAGAATGTCGTCGATGACCTGAAAGGCAAGGCCAAGCGATTGGCCATAGATGGTGAGGGCTTCGACTTTTTTGGGAGTTGCGTCTGCCGTCATGCCTCCTAGCCGGATCGATGCGGTCAGCAAAGCCGCAGTCTTGCTCTGGTGAATGAACTTGAGCTGGGGAGGAGAAAGCAGAATGTCGCTGCCTTCTCCTTCGAGATCTGCGACTTGTCCGCCAATGAGATTGCGACTGCCCGAGGCGACCGCGAGCTCTGAAATGTAGGCACCGACGTCGTAGCGTTTCGTGGCCGGGGTTTTGGCGAGGATTTCAAAGGCGATCGTCAGGAGGGCGTCTCCTGCAAGGACTGCGATTCCTTCTCCGTACTTTACATGGCTGGTCGGCACGCCACGACGGAGTTCGTCATCATCCATGCAGGGGAGATCATCGTGAATCAGCGAATAGGTGTGGATACATTCGACGGCACCGGCAGGAGCGAGGGCATTTTTGTAGTCGCTATCACAAGCTTCGGCCGCAGCCAGGCAGAGAATCGGGCGAAGGCGTTTGCCCCCGGCAAAAAGGCTGTATCGCATCGCCTCGTGAATTGTCTTCGGGCGAGTCCGCGCGGCGGGAAGGAATTCATTCAACGCCTTGTCGACGATTTTGCAGCGTTCTTTGAGATACGGCTTCAATTCCATGACAACTTCTTTCCTGCGAGCTTTTACAGTAACTCTGCGATCTGCACGGCGTTGAGTGCTGCTCCTTTCCGGACCTGATCACCGACGACCCAGAAGGTGAGGGCTTTGTCGAGAACGAGGTCTTCCCGGATGCGGCCGACAAGGCAATCGTCGCCGTCTGTGCAGTCGAGAGGCGTGGGAAACTGGGCGGGGTCGGCAAAAGGATCATCCACGACTTGCACTCCCGGCGCGGCACTGATGGCTTCGCGCGCTGCCTCAACACTTGGCTTGTCGTCGAAGACAGCGGTTACGGCGACTGCGTGAGATCGGAACACCGGGACACGAACACAGGTGACGGAGGCTTTGATATCTGGAGCGTGAAGGATTTTCTGCCCCTCAAAGTGCATCTTCATTTCCTCCTTCGTGTAGCCGTTGTCCTGAAAGACGTCGACCTGGGGAATGACGTTGAAAGCGATCTGCTTGGGATAAACTGAACCGGCGGGGCAGTCTTCTCCGCGAGCGAGTGCTTCAACTTGGGCTTCAAGTTCAGCGATACCCTGCGCGCCGCTTCCAGATACCGCCTGGTAGCTCGAAGCGAGAATGCTTTTTACACCACCAAATGCCTTATGCATGGGGTTGAGCGCCATCAGCGTCACGATGGTCGTGCAATTGGGATTGGCGATGATGCCATTGTGAGCTTGGGCGTCTCCTCCGTTTACCTCTGGTACAATGAGAGGGACTCCATCGTCCATGCGGAAGGCCGATGAATTGTCGACGACGACAGCTCCCGCCCTGACCGCGTGCGAAGCAAAGGTTTTGGAAATTCCACCGCCTGCGCTGAAAAGGGCCACATCGACGTCCGCAAAGGATTCCGGCGTGAGTTCCTGCACTTCGATTTCTTCACCACGAAACGGAAGCGTTTTCCCAGCCGAGCGAGCCGAGGCGAGCAGGGTCAGTTTGCTCACAGGAAAATTTCGCTGTTCGAGACACTTGAGGATTTCGATCCCGACCGCTCCGGTTGCTCCGGCCACGGCAAGGTGTTTGGCGTTTTGGCTCATGATATTATCCGCTTTCAGCGGGCGGCGAGTTTACTTCCGAAGGGGGGGGAATGCAAACGTCGCCACCCTCAATTGCGGAACTAATAGGGTTGTCTTGCAGACCAATTCCTGTTACTGACGTAACTTAAGTGTGTTGGGGCTCGTACTCTTCGAAATCTCAGCACGGTTTATTTCCAAAAAGATACTACAAATAATACTATGAAACGTACTCTCATTATCCTTGCCTTTGCAGCTGCCGCTCTTTTCACAAATGCCTGCACCACAACTGGTGGTGACTGCTGCGGTTCTTGCGGCGGCAGCGCCAAGTGCTGCGGCTCTTGCCAAGGCTAATCGTTCCACGATTACAACATTTGAGAAAACGGTCGTCTCTCCGAGGTGACCGTTTTTTTATGTCCAGGGGAAAGAATTTCGGTGGGGAGTCGTAGTTTCGGGAAGGCCACAGCTTCAAAATCGAAGAGTGGCTGCATTTCCAACAACAACGAAATCCTATGAATAAAACTCTTTTTCTGACCCTCCTCATCGCCGCTTCATCTCTCTTCCTCGGCGCTTGCAAGCACCGAAAAAAGCAGTGCGCGACCTGTTGCGGGAAAAGCGTGATTGCCGTTCCGGCCAATCAATACGGTTATCAGCCTAACTACAAATAGCGATTCCTGCCCGGTCACCCATCCGGGCGTAGAGCTCGACTCCGACAGCGGATTGCTCTGCAAGGTCTTCATCCGGCTGAAATTTTCCTGCGGGAAAAATTGTGATCACCATTGAACCGCCGAAGCGGAAGGTGCCTTTTTCCGTTCCGCGGGACACAGGCTGCTTCGGTGTGCTCGTGTTCACGATGCTGCCGACATTGGTTGCTCCAATTTCGAGGAACAGATAGCCACCCACTGGGGAATCGGAAATCTCAGTGACCTGTCTCTTATTTTCCCAGAGGTATGCGAGCCTGCGCTCAAGAGCGATCGGATTTACCGAGTAGAGCGGTCCATTGATGAGGCGAGGATCGCCCGGCACTCCATTGAGCGGAAAGTGATAGCGGTGGTAGTCAGTCGGACAAAGTCGCGAGATGAGGGCGGTGCCCCTTGCAAATTTTTTGGCGAGATTGGAATCCCCGATAAGCGCCTTGAGATCGAAGGTTCTGCCTTTCGCAAAAATGGGCCCGGACTGGGAAAGATCGGGAATCAGGAGATGACGGCCGTCCGCCGGGAAACTGATATCATTGTTGCCTGAAGAAACTGGCCTCGCCTCTGGCTTGAGTTTGCGGGAGAAGAATTCGTTGAAGGTCGCGAGGCTTTCGACGGAATCGACAAACTCATCGGGATCGAGTTCAAAGCGCTCGATAAAAGCCGCGATTTCTTTTTTCGAACAACCGCAATCGGCCCATCGCCCGTAGAGCGCAGAAAACCACGGCCGCTTGATCACTCCTTCGAGGCAGAAGCGGCCGAGCCAGGTTGCGTAGGCCCAGCGAAGGGGGCCCTCGCCGTAAATTGCTTCCGACTTGAGCGCGCCTTCGTATCGATCGTAAAAAACCAGTTCTTGCCTTTCCTCCACCTTTCACGGATAGACCTCGTAGGCACATCGGCAACCGGGAATTGTCGTAGAAAAGAATTATGATCGCACTGCTCACCAACGACGACGGCATCGAAGCGGAGGGACTCGCCTCACTCCGTAAAATGGCGGAGGAGTTTTTTGACGAGGTCTGGCTCGTCGCTCCGGCCTCACAGATGTCCGAGATTGGGCATCGAGTCACGACGCAGGAGCCGATCCGATTTGAGAAACGCGAGGAAAAGATTTTTGCTGTTCACGGAACTCCTGCGGACTGCACTCGCGTTGCCCTGGCTCACCTGTTACCTCAAAAGCCGGATTGGGTTCTGTCTGGGATCAATCACGGAGGGAATCTGGGGCGCCATGATTTTGTCATTTCCGGGACGGTCGCTGCAGTCCGGGAGGCCGCCTTTGCGGATCTTCCTGGCGTGGCGTTTTCTCATTTTTTGAAACAGGGGCGTGAGCCAAATTGGGAAGAGGCAAGGGAACGATGTGCCACTGCCTTTCGAGAAATCCTTAAGGACGAACTCGCGCCCGGTGATCTCTGGACGGTTAATTTGCCGCACCCGGATCCGGAAGGCCCAGAACCCAAGGTCGTGTTCTGCGATCATGAAAAACATCCGCTTGAGGTGATCTATGAAGAGGTCAGCGACGATGAACTTGTCTACGTGGGTGACTACCATGAACGTCCTCGCGTGCCGGGCAGCGACGTCTCCGTTTGTTTTGGAGGCGATGTCGCGGTGAGCAAAATTCGAGTGTAGTTTCTTGGGGAAATGAGACGTCTACAGGCTCACTCTCGCTATTGGCGCCAGCAAGTTAGTGCCCGTTTCGCGGAGTGGGATGGAGTGTTTGGTCTCGATCCGGAGGAGCTGTTTTTCGAAGGATGGGAGGAAATGCCTGATTTCGATTTCTCGAATCTGGGATCTTTAGCCGAGTCGTGGTGGCTTGCGGAGTTGTGCCGGACAGCATACACGCCGGATCGAAAGGAACTGCCTCGTGACCGGCGCAATGTGTGGCCGCATCGGGAGGACTTTCTCGAAGAACGCTCTCCATTTGAGGAAATCCATTCCGTCCATAAAACGGGAAACCCCGCTTCGATCTATCGCCGTCGTGCTGGGGAAGGGGGGACAATCCTCTG
>JAKMGR010000408.1 GCA_022424805.1 Verrucomicrobiales bacterium | reverse complement strand
GTTCCCTTTGGATGAAATCGTTCTTCCTGATGTTCTCGAAAACGACCTCGCGGATATTCCCGCGACCGGAGTGAAGATGGCGAAACCTGATGGCGATCACGCGAAGGTCGTGCAACACCAGCAGTGGAAAAAGGCCGTTCGGGGCTACCTCGCCTGCATCCATTTTGTCGACGACTGCGTGGGTCATGTCATCGATGGCCTCGCAAGCAGTCCGCACGCCGATAACACCATCGTCGTGCTCTGGTCTGATCACGGATGGCACCTCGGCGAAAAGGAACACTGGAGAAAGTTCGCTCTCTGGGACGAAGCGACCCGTGTCCAGATGATGTGGCGAGTCCCCGGAATCACGGAAGCGGGCAGCAGTTCCAACAACGCAGTCAACCTGCTCGACATCTACCCGACTCTCACAGAGCTCGCTGGAATTCCTAGCAACCCTGCCGTCGAAGGAAATAGCCTTGCCACGATGCTGCGCGATCCATCCGTCAGGAAAAGCGAGCCAACCCTGACGACTCACGGCTTTCAAAATCACGCCCTTCGCGACCAGCGTTGGCGTTACATCAGGTATGCAGACGGGAGTGAGGAACTTTACGATCACAAAAACGATCCTAACGAATACACCAATATTGCAGGCAAAAAGAAGTCTGCAGAGCAGATCACTCGACTCAAGCGATTTCTCCCGGAGGTTAACGCAGATCCGCTCCGGACTTCCGGAAAAAGGGGGAAGAACAAGAAACCGTGACCGGCAAAACCACGCGTCATAACTTTCATCATGCCTAACGAAGACGAAACTTTCATGCAGCTTGCTCTCGATGAGGGAGCCCGTGGGCTTGGGCTGACCAGCCCCAACCCCGCCGTGGGAGCTGTCGTCGTGCAAGACGGCGAGGTCATCGGGCGTGGCTGGCATCGAAAGGCGGGCGGAGCGCACGCCGAAGTGGAAGCGATTCGCGATGCGGTTGAGAATGGACATTCGACTGACAAAGCCACTATCTACGTCACTCTGGAACCCTGCTCGACTGAGGGGAAAACACCTCCCTGCGTCCGGGCCATTCTAGAAGCCGGAATTTCACGCGTCGTTGTCGGCGCGACAGACCCCCATCCCGCTCACGTAGGTGCCGGTTTTGATGAACTTCGAAATGCCGGAGTCGAAGTCGCAACTGGAGTATTGGAAGAAGAAGCCATGCACCTGCTTCGCTTTTTCGCCAAGCGAATCACGACCGGCCTCCCCTACCTGATCGCGAAAACTGCAGCAACACTCGACGGAAGAACCACTCTCGGACAGGGTCAGAGCCAGTGGATTTCCAGCCCGCAGTCTCGCGAAGACGTCCAACTTTGGCGGCAGCAATGCGACGCCATTCTTGTCGGGGGAGAAACCTTCCGCGTCGACAATCCATTCCTGACTCTTCGCGGAGAATTTGATGACGGGCGCCCGCAACCACTAAGGGTTGTCTTCACTTCGGACGATGACTTACCCGAAGGTCATAATCTTTTCACCGACGAGCACGCTGAACGAACACGGATCCATTGCAACATTTCCCTCAGCGAATCGCTCAAACAAATTGCTGAGGAAGGAGCGAACTCTGTTTTGTTGGAGTCAGGAGGGCGTCTTCTCGCCCACGCTATTGAAGAAGGCCTAGTCGACGAGTTGATCCTATACCTCGCCCCTCGAATCGGAGGCGGCACTACGCGACTCCTCCCGGTCGACGGTCTTCTCTCCGAGATAACCGACATGCAAGTCGACCAGATTGGGCCGGACCTGCGGATTATCGGGAAACCAAAACGCCCCGCGTCTTCGCAATCGTGACGGTCACTTCTGTGCCGGAATTAAACTCAAGAAAGTCCGATTCGGCTCCATCACTCAAAGTCGCCGAGACAAAAACGCTCTACTATTTTTCTTCCGACCTCTCGTACGGAGGATTTCCAAAAACGAGATTTCGAACCTGATGCGTTTTGTGAAGCAGGATGCCGCGGCGGAATTGCAGAAGAAGTTCGATGCCGGAAAAGTAACAGCTACGCCAGAGTCAGGTGAGCAATCCGCCGAGCCGGAAGAAGCGTCGAAGGAACCAGAGAAAGCGTCTACTCCTTCCTCTGCAGGCCTTTGAACAAATTCGGAAAGATCGGCTTGGCTTTTCTCGGCTGAGGCATCGTTTCCGGACGCTGCGCATCAGCAAAGAGGATGCGCAGAAAATCGAAATCTCGAAACTCGTGCCCGGGTTTTCCGTGGTGCACGACGATGAGGTCCATCGAGGGAACCAGATAGAGACGCTGAAAAGACGATCCTAACGAACAGATCAATTCTGGCGGCACGCCTTTCGCGAGACAGGCACCGCGCCAATCCTCCGGCATGGGTTCCAGTTCGAGATCCTCTTCCACATCGACCTCCCTTGCGTCTGGCCTCGCGGCATAACCGTTCAACCAGAATCCGAGTCCGAAAGCTGGATTGATTTCTGTTCCGCGAAAACACTCCGCGAGGCTTTCCGTTTTCACGATGCGCCGACCATTCCACGTGCCCCCGGCATTGATCATCTCGCCGAATTTTAGCCAAGTTTTCCCGGTCATGTACATCCCTGCAGAGGGAATGGGATTTCCTTTCGCATCCTCCCGCCATCGCGAAATTTTGATTCCAAGCGGTTGGATCAGTTTCTGCTTCAAGTAGTCGTCATAGTCGATGCCCTTTTTCCGGAGTTTGCGCCGAAGGATTTCGCAGAAGGCGTTCATATGCGAGGGGCCGTAGATGAAACTCTTCCCCACATCTCTCTTCGCTGGAATGGAAACAGCGAGAGCGATTTTGTCATCGGAAGAACGCCCGTAGATTTCTTCGAAACCCGTTTCCAATCCAGAGGTAAAATTCAGAAGATCTCGAATCGTGATCCGGCTCCTGCGAGGATCGTATTGCCATTCGGTCAGGGTTTTTGCAGCGCGATCGTCCAAATCGAGGAGGCGCTCTTCCTGTGCGATGACGGCGAGAACACCGAAGAACGATTTCGTTCCGGAATAGATGTGCAGCGGTTCACCCGAATAGCCGTTGTAGTATTTTTCGAAACGAATCTGTCCGCGCTCCTTCACGATCATTCCCCGCCCGTTGTGGGTGGTAGAATACTTTTGCGCGGCAGCGATAGCCTCGGAAGAGAGCTGGGCATGCGACGCAAATGGGTTACTGCAAACAACTAGTGCGGTGAGGAAAGCGGAGCGAAAGCCCATTGGTGGAATTTCGCGCCAAATTGCGAAAGGTCAAAAGACGAAGGGCCAAACCTGAGGCTATCCATTTCGGCAAACACAAACAACGATTTCGCAAAAAGGCTAACTGAGCCAGCAATAATGGACCGAATAAATCGAGAGGCTCCTGCAGGCGCCATCCCCCAAACACGCCCAATCCCACACTCGCCGCGGCTGCTCCTACCTAGCTAGCATGCGATCATGAGAACTGCTCTCGCATCGCTCGCCCTCGTATTCGGTCTCAGCTTTTCCCTTTCCGCCGCTCCGGTCAAAACCGGTTTTGGCGAAGTTGACATCTCCCCCGATATTGGGATGGAGCGTCCGGGAGGATATGGGAAAGGGTATCACCAGGCCTTTCACGATCCCTGCAAGGCACGGGCGGTCGTATTCGACGATGGAGAAAAGCCAGTCGCTCTCGTCGGACTCGATGCACTAATCGTGGTGAAGCAGCATGTGGAAAAGGTGAGAAAGCGGGTCGCGGAAAAGACAGACATTGCTCCCGAGGCAATCATGATCGGCGCTTCACACTCTCATTCCTCCGGACCAACCGGGATGGTTCAGCAGGGGGACCTCGATCATGCCGATGAGCTAGTTCGGGACCTCGCCTACGATCAGTCCTCTTCAGCCGATCCTATCTACGTCGAACGCATGATCGATGGGATCACTCGTGCGATCATTCATGCCTGGGAAACGCGGAGCGATCTCAGCGTCGGATTTGGTCGCGGTGAAGAGGACGGCATCAGCTTCAATCGTCGTTGGAGAATGAAAAACGGCCTCACATTTACCCATCCTCGATATGGAAATCCCGATGCCATCGAAACCGCTGGCCCCATCGATCCCGAAGTGGGAGTGATTGCCGCATGGGATGAGAATGGCGACATGATTGGCTGCGTCGTCAACTTCGCCTGCCACGCAACGGCAAGCCCCCGAGGCATCTCTGCCAACTGGCCGTGGGCGATGGAGAAAGTCATCCGGGGCACTTTCGGAGATGACGTCGTCGTCGTTTTTCTCAACGGAAACTCCGGCGATGTTACTCAGGTCGACAATGCGTCTCCCTACCAGCGAGTCGGCGGACGGCCGGATGCCATGCGCGTCGGAGGCACAGTCGGAGCCGAAGTGGTGAAAGTGATTCTCGGAATGAATCCAACCGGATGGACTAGGGAAGCGACCCTCGATTTCCGGCAGAAGAATCTTCAAATTCCCCGACGCAAACCATCACCCGAGCGCCTCGCGACATGTAGGGAGATCGTAAAAGAAAAGCCGACCGAAGCGAAAGCGCTCAACGACTGGATCTGGGCAAAGGAAATCGTGATTCTCGACGCCTTGATCCAGAAGGAGCCGATACGCAGCGTCGAAGTGCAAACCATCCAGATCGGACCGGCCGTTTTTATCAGCAATCCAGCCGAGTATTTCTGTGAGTTTGGATTGCAGCAGAAAGAGGGCTCGAAGTTCCCGTTCACCTGGCCCGTCAGTCTCGCCAATGATTGCGTTGGCTACGTGCCTACCTCCGAAGCTCTCGGCCCAAATGGCGGAGGCTACGAGACGCGACTGACCTCCTACAGCAATCTTGTCCCGGAAGCCGGTGATCAAATTCGCGATACCGGAATTGCTCTCGCCAACGATATGAAACCGGACGCCATAACCGAGCCCGCCCCGACTGCCAAGTTCTCGGCGGGATGGCGCTATGGCGACGTGCCGCCGGAATTGGATTAAGAGGCGGCTTCCCAACCCATTCAAAAAATGAAAACACAAATTCTCCCCCTCACACTTTTCCTTACACTCCTCCCCTTCTGCACTTGGGCAGACAGCTGGAAAGCAGGCGCTGCATCGGTAAAGATCACGCCGGACAAACCGATGTGGATGGCTGGTTATGGAAGTCGAAAGACGCCATCGCAGGGCAAGCGAACCGATCTTTTTGCGAAGGCCCTCGTCCTCGAAGATGCCGCCGGAAATCAGGGACTGATCCTCACGATGGACTTGGTTGGGATTGGGCACCCTTTCGCACTGGAGCTGACAAAAACTCTCCAGGAAGCATGCGGTTTCTCCCGTGCGCAGATTGCCCTTTGCTCCTCTCATACCCACAGCGGACCAGTCGTCGGACGAAACCTTGCGCCACTCCACTACTGGTCGGTGGATCCCGAGCAACAAAAACTGATCGATGAATACACAGATGTTCTCGAAGAAAAGCTCCTCGGGATCACCAAACAGGCCATTGCCAATCTGGCCCCGTCGCGTCTCCAGCACGGAAACGGTAAATGCACCTTTGCGGTGAACCGGCGTGAGAACAAACCCTACGATACCGTTCCAGATCACCGCGCCAAAGGAACCTTGAAGGGACCAGTCGATCACGATGTCCCCGTCCTTAGCGTGCGCGACGCGGAAGGCAAATTGACCGCCGTCCTCTTCGGCTACGCCTGTCACGCGACCGTGCTCTCTGCTACTGAATGGAACGGTGACTATCCGGGCTACGCGCAGGAAGCATTGGAGAAAGTACACCCTGGAGCCGTCGCTCTTTTCTGGGCTGGCTGCGGAGGAGACCAGAATCCCCTGCCTCGCAGCGAAGTGGAACTGGCTGTCCACTACGGAGGAGATCTCGCGGCTCGCGTCAGCGATGTGCTGAAGGCACCGATGACAGAACTCGATCCAACACTCGTGACAGGATTCCGCGAAATCCCACTGCCCCTCCAGAAAATTCCGACCGCAGAAGAGCTGGCAAAAACAGCCGAGTCAACGAATCGATTCGAGGTCGCCCGGGCCAAATACCTACAACGCAAAATGAAGAAAGAAGGCGCGATCGGTGACACCTATCCCTTTCCTATCGGAACCTGGAAACTGGGTAAGGAAATCGACTTTGTCTTTCTCGGCGGAGAAGTCGTCGTCGACTACGCCGTTCGCTTGAAACGCGAGCGTCGTGGCACCCAGACCTGGGTAGCTGCCTACGCCAACGACGTCATGGCCTACATCCCATCGAAACGAGTCTTGCTCGAGGGGGGCTACGAAGGCGGCGGTTCGAATGTCTACTACGGCTTGCCTTCCTTGTGGGACGAGAGCGCGGAAGAAGTCATCATCAAGGCAGTCGCAAGCCAGTAGACATGTCGTGGAAAAGCATCTACGACCACATCGGTGGCGAGGCGAATGATCTCGCCTTCAGTCCGAATGGCGGAAAAGCGAAGTGGATTCTCCTTGGCATTTTCGTCCCAATCGGGATCGTATGGTATGCGGTTCGTTGCTGGATCCAACAGGAAGCACTCTGGATTGGAGATCGTCACTCCGACATGATCGTAACCGGAAGAACTGCGAAGCCGGTGGCGCTTTGCTGGTTTTTCGCCGGACTTTTTATGCACTTCCGCTGGTTCTGGGGACTGCTCCCCTGGCACCGCGTTTACGATATTGGGACCGTCCTGTCTGTGCTCGGATTCCTCGCGGCGGGAGGGGCTGCGTTTTATGAGGTGATGCGGTTTGGGGCTTGATGGGGTTTCGGGTAGAAGCCGCCGTAGGATGAGAAGTCTCCGGTATCCGCTAAAAAATCCGTCGAATTCGTGTCGGAATGTTGCAGGGCATTGGTGGGCTCTGGGACAATTTAGGAACGTCAATGTGGAACGGCAATCTTGGGGGTTTTATTGAGTCTGTGGAAAGGAATTTCGGGCGGTATGGAACAAGGGGCAACACGGCGTTATCACTGCAATCAAGGAGATCGAATCAGTGTTACCCTTTGCTCTGCTAGGGTTCGATAGCAACAACGGGAGCGAGTTCTTAAACTGGCACTTAGTCTTCTATCTTCAGGACCGCGGAGAAAGACCTGCGGTGTTATTTATTTGTGGCGCGACACGTCTCGATGCGTTTGTTAGCCTGTGATTCGGCCACAGACATTTTGCCCCCCCATTCGTATTATCCTCGATGAATCGAGACCATCCTCCTCAATGCCCCTTGTCGGGGAGCCCATCGACGGTTCAGTCGCCCTTGAAGGGGCATGATTTGCGGTGGGACCTCGCAGAACATGGTGATCTCCTTTGCCCGACTCTCGGACTCGGTTCTGGCAACCTGGAGAACTGCGCGAAAACAGCGTGGCGAAATTCCATTCGCTGTATTGGAAGACGACTTTGGAAAGCTTTGGATGTGATCGACGCTCGAACCCTCAGCGAACCTGACGACATCTTTGAAGCGCTCGTCGCCCACCTCCGGAAGGCCTCCAATGGCGGAAAGATTATTCCAGTAATGTCGGTGTTTCGAGAATGGCTGCCTGATGAGAGGGAAATCAAAATTTGGAACCATCAGTTGATTCGCTACGCCGGGTATGCGAATGCAAGTGGAGCAACGTTGGGTGATCCAATGAACGTCGATCTGACAAGGCTGGCGATGTCTCTTGGATGGAGCCCCCCAACGGAGCCTGGCCCATTCGATCTCCTGCCGATTATTATTCAATCTGGAGAACAGCTGCGCTACTACGAGCTCTCAAGAAAGAACGTTCTTGAAGTGTCGATCCGCCACCCGAAATACCCCTTTTTCGAGGAAATGGACCTGCGATGGTATGCAGTTCCCGTTATCTCAGATATGATCTTCGCGACGGGTTCTGCTCTCCACCCGTGTGCACCATTTAATGGTCATTACCTCGGAACGGAGATTGGGGCTCGTAATCTGGCCGATTCGAATCGCTACGATTTGCTTCCCGAGGTTGCTGTCCGACTCGGTCTCGACATGACAAGCCGTCGGAGCCTTTGGAAAGATCATGCGCTCGTCGTCCTGAATGAGGCGGTCCTGTGGTCGTTCGACGACGAAGGGGTTCGAATTTCGGACCATCACGGCGCTTCCGATGATTTCCTGAAATTCTGTGAACAGGAGGCAAAAGAAGGACGCGATGTCAGTGCTGAGTGGAGCTGGATCGTTCCGCCGATTTCGGGGTCGGCCACTTCCGTCTTTCATCGACAGTACGATCAGAAGCCTGTCTACCCAAATTTTCTCCTTCAGGTGCCTGCCTGGCAAACACAGAGAGGCAGACAACTGATCGCATTGAATGGAGTAAAGGAACCCGAGAGCCCCTCGATCCAAGGAACGTGAACCCCAGTCTTCTGGGCGAACGTCAGAGTGCTGCCACAGGTTGGCAGGCAGCGCGCTCCGATTTCAAGGTTGATGTCTGAATTGCCATGAGGCCTTCGACTCGCAGTGGGCAG